>JAYTAJ010000349.1:0-1832 GCA_043737575.1 Myxococcales bacterium
CATCGACACCTGGCACGCCAAGGTCGATGACACGATCACCGGCGAGGGCCACGGCGAGGCCGCGCGCACCGCCGCCTACGACAAGGGCGACGATCTCAAGCACGCGCTCGACAACCTGCGCGAGGAGCTGGAGATCAACCTGATGGCCGACCTCGCGCGCGCGCGGTTCGCCGCCGCCAACGCGGCGCTGCGCCCGGTGGTGTGCGGCAAGTGCGGCGCGTCGTATGCGCCGCCGCAGTCGTTCCGCATCGTCGAGCTGCCGTGTGGTGGTTGCGGTGCGCCGCTCAGCTACGAGCCCGACGAGCTGATGCGCTCGGCCGGGGCGATCGGCACGCACCCGATCCCGCACCAGGGCGCGGTCGAGGAGTGGCGGGCGATGCGCGCCGCCGAGCGGGCGCTGCACCGGGTGCGGCCGCCGCGCTACGTCGCGATCGTGCAGGCCTACGAGGCCGCGCAGATCGCGTACTGGCGCAAGTACCTCGCCGCGCGCGCGTACTTCGAGCCCGAGCTCGGCCGCGATCTCGCGATGGAGGTCCGCCGCCGCATGGAGCAGTGGTACGTGTACTTCGCCGAGAACGAAGAGTCGTGGGTGGCGGCGGGTCGGCCTCGCGCGGTGTAGCAGACTGCCGCTGTTTTCCTCCGCAGAATGCGTGTGTGTCGCGTCCCTGATCCGGCACGACAACATTCATTCGGGGGGAAGAGATGCCGAACCACAAGATCGAGACTGCCGACGTGCGCCGTGATCCGCGCACCGGTCGGATCACCAGCGTCCGCGGCGAGTTCGAGCTGACCGACAGCGGCGACGCCGATCCGGTCAAGGGCTTCCTCGGCGCTCACGCCGCCGAGCTCGGCCTGCACGGCGTCGACGGGCTCGAGCTGTTCAGCGACGTGACCACGCCGACGCGGCAGGTGCGCCGCTACCAGCAGACCCGCGACGGCATCCCGATCTACAACGCGGTCATCGTCGTCCAGGTCGATCACGCGCGGCGGGTGCGCAAGCTCGACCTCACCCAGGCGCCCAAGGGCGAGGTGGTCGCCAGCGGCGGACCGCGGATCTCGGCCGACGACGCACAGGCAGTGGCGGCCAAGGACGTCCGCGGCAAGCTGCGCATGGAGCCGCCGAAGCCGGAGGCGATCTACTTCCCGGTCGCGCGCGGCCTGCGCCTGGCGTGGAAGGTGATCGTGCCCGTGCGCGAGCCGGCCCACGACTGGGAGGTCGTCGTCGACGCCGAGGGCGGCGCGATCCTGTCGAAGCGCGATCTGATCGTCGAGGTCGACGGCTCCGGACTGACGTTCTTGCCCAACCCGGTGGTGTCGTCGATGAACAACGCGCTGCGCGATCCGACGGCGACGTCGGGGCCGTGCGGCTTCACGGGCACGCCGATCGCGACCATCGACGGGCAGCGGGTGCCGCGGGCGCTGCGCGATCTGACGCTGGACGGCGCGAACAACTACGTCCTCGAGGGGCCGTTCGTCCGGATCCGCAACTTCGGCGCGCCCAACACCACGCTGCCCGCCGAGGCCAACGAGAACAACTTCAACTACTCGAGCTCCGACGAGCGGTTCGGCGCGGTGCTGCTGTACCACCACATCGACGCGGTCCAGCGCTACATCCAGAGCCTCGGCATCACCACGGCGCACAACGCGCAGATCTCGGCCGACCCCCACGACGGCAGCGGCGGCGCGTGGTTCTCGCCGGTCGATCTGGCGCTGCACTTCGGCAACTCGGGCTCGTGCCAGCCCGATCGCTCGTCGGACGCCGACGTGCCGCTGCACGAGTACGGCCACGCGATCCAGAACAACCAGGTGCCGGGCTGGGGCGTCACCAACCC
>JAYTAJ010000350.1:0-9987 GCA_043737575.1 Myxococcales bacterium
GATCGCGAGCGCCGCGCTCGGCGACCGCGTCGTGGTGTCGGTCAACGAGGCCGGCGCCAGCGTCTACAGCGCGTCGGATCTGGCGCGCGAGGAGTTCCCCGATCTCGACCTGACGATCCGCGGCGCGATCTCGATCGCGCGGCGCCTGCAGGATCCGCTCGCCGAGCTGGTGAAGGTCGAGCCCAAGGCGATCGGCGTCGGCCAGTACCAGCACGACGTCCACCAGCCGCTGCTCGCCAAGCGCCTCGGCGACGTGGTCGAGAGCTGCGTCAACCACGTCGGCGTCGATCTCAACACCGCGAGCCCGAGCCTGCTCGGCTACGTCGCCGGCATCGGGCCCGCCCTCGCCAAGAAGATCGTCGCCTACCGCCACGACCGCGGCGCGTTCGCGTCGCGGGCCCAGCTGCGCGAGGTCACGGGCCTTGGCCCCAAGACCTTCGAGCAGTGCGCCGGCTTCTTGCGGATCCGCGGCGCGGCCCAGCCCCTCGACGGCTCGGCGGTTCACCCCGAGCGCTACGGCCTGGTCGAGCGCATCGCGGCGGATCTCGGCGTCGAGGTCGCGGCCCTGTTCGGCAACAGCGAGCTGGTCGAGACCATCGATCGGGCGCGCTACCTCGACGACGAGGTCGGCGAGGCGACGGTGCGCGACATCCAGCGCGAGCTGGTGCGGCCCGGCCGCGACCCGCGCGCGCTGTTCGAGCCGCCCAAGTTCCGCGACGACGTGATGGTCCTCGAGGACGTGAAGGAGGGCATGGTGCTCGAGGGCGTCATCACCAACGTCGCCGCGTTCGGCGCGTTCGTCGACGTCGGCGTGCATCAGGACGGGCTGATCCACATCTCGCGCCTGGCCGATCGGTTCGTGAAGGACGCGAACGAGATCGCGAAGGTCGGCGACAAGGTGCGGGTGCGGGTGCTCGGCGTCGATCTGGCGCGGCGCCGCATCGCGCTCGGGCTGCACCAGCAGCGCGACGATCGCCGTCCGCGCGACGACAACCGCGGGCCGCGGCAGGATCAGCGCGGCGCGCGTCCGGATCAGCGCGGACCGCGTCCGGATCAGCGCGGGCCGCGTCCGGATCAGCGCGGACCGCGTCCGCCGCAGCAACCGCAGCAGCAGCAGCAGCCGTCGGGTGATCAGCCCGCCGTCGAGGGCGGCGCGCAGCAGCAGCAGCAGCCGGGCGGCGGTGGTCGTCCACGCTCCGATCGCGCGCCGCGCCAGGACTGGGGCCGTGGTCCGCGTCCCGATCGGGGCCCGCGTCCCGAGGGCGCGGCGCCCGCCGAGGGCGCGCCGCCCGTCGACGGGGCTGCGCCCGGCGAGGGTCAGGCGATCGCGCGGCCCGAGGGCCCGCGTCCCGATCGCGGACCGCGCCCCGATCGCGGGCCGCGTCCCGATCAGCGCGGGCCTCGCCCCGATCAGCGGGGGCCTCGCCCCGATCAGCGCGGCCCCGATCCGCGCGGCCCCGATCAGCGCGGCCCTCGTCCCGAGGGTGATCGCGGCGGTCCCCGGGGTCCGCGTCCCGAGGGCGATCGCGGCGGTCCTCGTCCCGAGGGCGATCGCGGCGGTCCGCGCGGTCCCCGCCCCGACGATCGGGGAGATCGCCGCACGCCTTCCGGCGACCGCGGTGGCCCACCCGCGGGGATGGGCGTGGCAGGCTTCGTGAACAACCCGTTTGCGAAGCTTGCCGAGATCAAGAAGCCGCGCTGAGCGGCGCGCGTTCGTCGCGGTCGCCATGGCGCTCGCGCTGGCGGTCGTCGCGACGATCGCCGCGTGCGGCAGCAAGAAGTCCGCGCCCGCCGCCGACGCGCCGCCCGCGCCCGACGACGCCACCGTCGCCACCCCCGACGACGCCGCGGTCGCCGCGCCCGCGCCTGCCCCCGACGCCGCCGCGGTCCGCCCCGAGCGCACCGTGTTCTCGCTCGGCGACAACCTGCTCGCCGCCCACCGCGTGATCGACGGCGATCTCGCGATCGACGCCGGCTCGATCGGCTTCGCGCGCTACACCCGCTTCGATCTGCCGAGCGTGCGCTGGCGCTACCGCGGCGACGTGCTCGGCCACCGCGTCGCGATCGCGCGGCGCGGCGGATCGATCGAGCTGCCGCTCACCGACGCCCAGGCGACCGCGACCACCGGCCTGCGCCTGCGCCTCGTCGCCGAGCGCGCCGGTCGGGTCGCGGTGCGCGTCGGCACCCGCAAGGTCGCGACCCTCGAGCTCGCGGTCGGCCGCCAGTGGTACGCCGTCACGACCGAGCCCGGGCTGTGGCAGCCCGGCGAGAACCGCATCGTCCTCGACGGCACCGTCGCGGTCGAGGCGCTCCGCCTGGTGTCCGACGCCGAGCGCGCCGCCCGTGACGAGGAGCCGCTCGCCCACGTCGGCTGGGACGCCGCCGCGCGCCGCCTCGCGCTCGACGACCACGCCGGCCTCGCCTGGTACGTCCACCTCCCGGCCGACGCCCACCTGATCGCCGACGTCACCGACGCCGCGTGTCGGGTCGAGGTCAGCGCCCGGACCGACGACGGCACCCGGGTCGGCGGCGTCCTCGGCGGCGGCACCCGCCGCGTCGATCTCGCCGCGGCTGGCGATCGCGTGGTGCGCCTCGAGCTGGTCGCCCGCGACTGTCCGCGCGCGACGCTCGCCGATCCGTCGATCGCGATCCCGGGCGTGCCCGCCGTGCCCGCGCCGCCCGGTCCGCCCGCGCGCTACGTCGTCCTGTGGATCATGGACGCGCTGCGCGCCGATCGCATCCCGACCTTCCAGCCCGGCGCCCGCGCCGAGGTCCCGCACTTCGATCGCCTCGCCGAGACCAGCGCGGTCTTCCGCCACTTCTACGTGCAGGGCAACGAGTCGCAGACCTCGCACGCGTCGCTGTGGACCAGCACCTACCCCGCGGTCCACAACGTTCGCCAGGCCGGCGATGGCGGCTCGTGGCGGCTGCCGCGCGCGATGCCCGTCCTCGGCGAGCTGGTCGCGGCCGCGGGCTTGAAGCCGATCGCGGTGACCGCCAACGGCTTCATCACCGACGTCGCCGGCTACGGGCGCGGCTTCGTCGAGTTCCGCAACATGATGCGCGAGAAGATGGGCGACACCCACCTCATCATCGGGACGATCCCCGGCAAGCACATCCTGACGCACGCGCTGTCGCGCATCACCGCGCACCAGGCCGATCCGCACCTGATGTTCCTCGGCACGATCGACACCCACAGCCCGTGGATCGCGCGCAAGCCGTGGATCGATCGCTACTCGCCAGCGTCGTATCGCGGGCCGTTCCAGACCAAGGGCACGATGAAGGAGCTGGGCATCAAGCGCGGCGAGATGGGTTGCTCGCTGGTGCCGCCGCCGGCCGACGTCGAGCGGCTGCGCGCGATCTACGACTCGGCGGTGAGCTACCACGACGAGCGGCTCGGCGAGCTGGTCGCCGCGCTCCAGCACCTCGGCATCTACGATCAGACGATGATCATCGTCACCGCCGATCACGGCGAGGAGCTGTTCGAGGACGGCCGCTGCGGTCACGGCGCGTCGCTGCGCGAGACCCTGGTGCGGGTGCCGCTGCTCATCCACTACCCCGCGCGCATGACCCCGGGCGTGATCGACGAAGGCGTCGAGCAGGTCGACGTCTTGCCGACGTTGCTCGACGCGATCGGCGCCGACGTGCCCGCGAGCCTGCAGGGCGCGCCGCTGGCGCCGCTCGCCGCGGGGGTCGGGCGCGGCTGGGTCCGGCCGTCGTACGCGTCGCAGTTCGAGTACGCGCACACGATGCGCATCGGCCGCTGGAAGCTGAAGGTCGGCAAGCGCGGGGTGCCGACCGCGATCGATCTGGTCGCCGATCCCGACGAGCGCGCCGACGCGGCGATCGCGAACCCCGCGGCGCGTCGCATGCTGACGGACGCGCTCGGGCTGTTCCTCGCGACCCGCACCCGCTGGCACAAGCGGACGATGGGCGTCGTCACCAACCTGGCGCCCGGCGCCGCGGCGCTGCTCGAGCGCGCGCCGTGAACCGCCGCGTCGTGCTCGGCGCGCTGGCGCTGATCGCGTGCCGTCGCCTGCCCGGGCCGCTGCCCGACGAGCCCGCACCCGCGCCGCGCGTCGACGCCGCGGTCGACGCGATCCCGATCGACGCGATCCCGCCCGACGCGCCGCCGCCGATCCCGCCGCGCTGGCTGCGCGGCTCGACCCACGTCCACGCCGCGCCGTCGGGCGACTCCGCCACCGATCCGGTCGCGGTGATGGCGTGGTACCGCGCCCACCGCTACGACTTCATCGTCCTCACCGATCACAACCGCATCACGGTGCCGGTCGCGCCCGATCCCGGCGGCCGCGCGGTCGCGACCCCGGCCGACGGGCCGCTGGTGATCGGCGGCGTCGAGCTGACCTACAACCCGCCCGCGTGCGCCGAACCGGCGCCGCCGCCGGGCGGCAAGTGCCGCATCCACGTCAACGGCGTCGGCGTCACCGGCCGTCGCGACGGCAAGATCGAGTGGGCCGATCGCGCCGCGATCGCGCGCCGCGGGATGTACCAGGCGGCGCTGCGCGAGATCGACGCGCTCGGCGGGATCGCGCAGCTCAACCATCCGCAGTGGCACTGGGGCATGACGCCCGAGCTCCTGGTCGCGCTGGCCGGCGATGGCGTGGTGCTCGTCGAGATCGCCAACGCCGCCTTCGCGCAGTGGAACGACGGCGACGCCACCCACGCCTCGGTCGAGCAGCAGTGGGACCAAGCGCTGCAACGCGGCGCGCGGCTGTGGGCGATCGCGTCCGACGACGCCCACAGCTACGATCCGCCCGGCAAGTACCCGGCCGGTGGCGCCTGGGTGATGGTCGACGCGCCGCTCGACGCCGACGCGATCGTCGACGCCCTCGCGCACGGCCGTTTCTACGCGACGACCGGCGTCGCCCTCACGTGGGCGACGCTCATCGGCGACGAGCTGGTCGTCGAGCTCGCGCCCGACGAGACCCGCCCGTCCACGATCACGTTCATCATCGACGGCGTGATCGTCCTGACGTCGACGCATCGCGCCGCCCGCGTCAGGCTTCCACCCGCCGGTAGCTACGTGCGTGCGGTGGTCACGCGCGACGATGGCGCTCGCGCGTGGATCCAGCCCGCACGCCGCTGATCACACGGGCATCAAGTTGTTCTGAATCGCGAAGCGCGTGATGTCGGAGTTGTTGCGCAGACGCAGCTTCTTCAGCACGTGACCGCGATGGGTATCGACGGTCTTCACGCTGATGGAGAGCATCTCGGCGATCTCCCGGTTGGTCTTGCCGGCCGCGAGGTGCTCCATGACCTGGAACTCGCGGGTCGACAGGATCTGCGCCGGATGATCGCTGCGCTTGCGGCCCAGCGCCGCCTCGACGTCGCTCGGGATGACGCGCTCGCCGCGATGGACGCGCTCGATCGCATCGATGAGCTCGTCGAGGTTTGCCGACTTCTTGATGTAGCCCGCAGCGCCGCCGCGGATCGCGCGTACGCCGTGAGCTTCGTCCTCGTGCATGGTGAGGATGAGCGCCTTCGTCGCCGTCTCGATCGCGGCCAGCTCGGACAGAGTTTGCATTCCGTCTTTCTCTGGCATCGTGACGTCGAGCAACAAGACGTCGGGGTGGTGACTGGTCACCATTTCCAACGCTTCGGTTCCGGTGGACGCTTGCCCTACAACCTCGATGCGGCGGCTTGCCACCAGCATCTTGACGAGGGCCTCGCGTATGAGGGTGTGATCTTCCGCGATGACGACTCTGATCATGGTTGACCTCTAGCTAACTCGGTGATGTCCCACGTTACCATGCCCCTCGGGGGCGCCTAGTGAGTGGTCGGGTATCGGGCCGGCTCTGATCGCTACGGTACCGACTCGGCGTTGATCCGTGGCGCCGGATCGATACACTCGCGCGAGCCTCAACTCGTGCCACCCGCCCCCATCGACCCAACGGCGAATCCGGGAACCGCGACCAGCGGCCGGCTCGGTGAGTTCACGCTCGTGAGCGTCCTCGGCGAGGGCGGCAGCGCCACCGTCTACGACGCTCGCTGGGGTCATCGCTCGATCGCGCTGAAGGTGATCCGCGCCGATCTGGGTGAGGTCGATCGGCTGCGCTTCCTCGAAGAAGCCCGCCTGCTGATCGCGATGGCCCACCCCGGCGTGGTGAAGGCGCTGTCGACCGGAACGCTCCCGGATGGTCGGACCTACCTGGCGATGGAGAAGCTGCCGGGGGTGACCTTGGCGGAGCGACTCGGCGATGGTCCGATCGATCTCGCGACCGCGGTGCGGCTGTTCGATCAGCTGTGCGACGCGGTCGCGGCGATGCACACGACCGGCTTGCTGCACCGGGATCTCAAGCCCGAGAACGTGATGCTGGTGACCAGCGCGTCCGACGACAGCGCCCACGCGGTGCTGCTGGATTTCGGGATCGCGAAGGTGATGACCGACGGCGTCGCGACCTTGACCAACACCGGACAGGTGCGCGGCACCCCCGCGTACATGGCGCCCGAGCGCTTCTTCGGCCAGCCCGCGACCGTCGCCACCGACGTCTACGAGCTGGCGGTGACGTTCTTCGCGATGATCGCGGGGCGGTTGCCGTGGGACGACGACGCCGACGCCGAGGTCCGGTTGAACCCGATGCGGCTGCGCGATCTGGTCGAGGTGCCGGCCGCCCTCGACGAGGCGGTGGCGCGAGCGCTGTCGACCCGCGCCGGCAATCGACCGGCCGACGTCGCGAGCCTGCGCGAGGCGGTGCGTCGCACGTCGGGGATCGCGATCGCGCCGCCGTCGCGCGTGACCGCGCAGGTACCGTTGCCGCTGGCGCCGACCCAGACCGCCGCGGCGGCGCAGCCCGGTCAGCCATGGCGGCGCTCGGGGGGCGCGGTCACGACCGGCTCGGCGGCGTCGGGCGAGCGGATCGGCGGCGACACCACGACGACGGGCGCGGTCGCGCCGCGGCGCCGTCGCTGGCCGCTGGTGGTCGCGACCATCGCGATCGCGGGCGGCGCGTCGACCGCGGCGGTGGTGGTGCTCGGCGTGCCGGGCCGCAGCAGCGGCGCCCGCGTCGCGTCGACGAAGACGCCGGATCCGTGGGCCGAGGTGCAGCCTCCGACCGAGCCGACCGGGCCGAGCGAGCGCGCGACGATCACGCCGCCGCCGCTGGCACGCCTCGAGCTGACCGCGGCGCGCCGCGACGAGCTGCGCGAACAGCTGGCATCGGCGCTCGGCCACCACGCGCCCGACGCGTCGGCGATCGCGACGATCTCGCTGGCCGAGCTGCGCGCCAACGACGAGCTGGGCCCGGTGCTCGGCCGCGCCAACAAGTCGGCGCTGTTCGATCAGCTGACGTCGTTGTTCGTCGGCTCGTGCGAGCTGGATCTCGCGGGCCGCGGCGACTGGGTGTCGTTCGCGGTGGTGAACCGCAAGCACGAGCGCGCCGCCGCCTACGATCTGATCGCCAGCGGCGCGTGGACCCGCGACGAGCTCGAGGCCTGCTTCATGACCGGTCGCCGCGGCACCGCGTCGCGGCGCGCCGCGCCCGGCCACGCTGCGCGGGGAGAGGAGGGGCAGCCGATCACGGTGGTGCCGACCGGCGACGACAGCGCCGATCTGATCGTGTGGCTCGACGCCCGGACCTTCTACGCGACGACCCGCACCACCGACGCCGCGTTCATGGCCGATCGGCTGCGCCCGGTCCGCAAGAAGCCGAGCGACCTCGATCAGATCGGCTCGCGGATCGATCGCCACGCGACCGGGTGGATCGTGGCGCGGCGCGAGGCGCTCGACGGCGCGGTCGAGGACGCGCGGCTGCGCGCCGACTTCACCGCGCGGCTCGAGCTCGACAGCGACGGCCTGTCCGCGGTCGCCGCGTTCTATCGGCCCGACGAGGCCGCCGCGGCCCAGACCCACGAGGCGCTCGACGCCCAGCTGAAGCAGATCACCGACGAGCCGTTCATGAAGCTGGCGCTGCCCGAGCTGGCGGTCGAGCGCGACGGCACCGCGGTCCGCATCCGCGGTCGGCTGCCGTCCGGGCTGCTCGAGAAGCTGAAGGACCAGCTGCTCGAGGCGATGCCGTGATTGCGACGCGGCGACGCTGACCGGGCGCGGCGGATCGTGCGATAGACCCAGGCGTGACGTCCCCGCTGCTGCCGACCCCCGACCGCGACGGCCCCCTGACGATCGGCATCGCGGGGGGCACGGGCTCGGGCAAGTCGACGGTCGCGGCCAAGCTCGCCGCGGCGGCGCCATCGGGCCGCTGCGTCGTGATCGATCACGACGCGTACTACAAGGACCAGAGTCACCTCACCGCCGCGGCCCGCGCCGAGATCAACTACGATCATCCGTCGAGCCTCGACAGCGCGCTGCTCGGCGATCACCTGGCGCAGCTGCGGGCCGGGCGCGCGGTCGACATCCCGATCTACGACTTCGCGACCCACACCCGGCGCCGCGACACTCGCCACGTCGAGCCGGCGCCGCTGATCCTGGTCGAGGGCATCCTGGTGTTCGTCGAGGCGGTCATTCGCGATCACCTCGACATCAAGATCTTCGTCGACACCGACGCCGACATCCGGCTGATGCGGCGCATCCGCCGCGATCTCGAGCAGCGCGGCCGGACCTTCGCGTCGGTGCGCGATCAGTACTACGCGACGGTGCGGCCGATGCACATCGAGTACGTCGAGCCGTCGAAGCGCTGGGCGGATCTGATCGTGCCCGAGGGCGGCGACAACCGGGTCGCGCTCGACGTCTTGCTCGGCGCGCTGGGCCGCGTCGCTTACGGTCTGTAGTCAGCGCCTGAGGCCGCGGCTCCCGGAGGCAAGCGTCTCGGCCCTGCGGGCCTCAGCGCTTGATGCCGAGGACCAGGCCGTCGGGAGTCGGGATGCAGACCGAGTCGCAGCTCGCGGCGACGATCTGGTGGAACTCGCGCATCGCGACGCCACGGTCGCTGTCGTCGAGGAGATCGCCGAACAGGTAGGCGTTGTCGCCGAGCAGGATGCCGCCCGGCCGCAGGTTGGCGACCGCCCAGCGGCCGTAGTGGTGGTAGTTGACCTTGTCGGCGTCGATGAAGATCGCGTCGAACGGGCCGTGGCCGACGATGGTGGGCAGCACGTCGACCGCGGCGCCCTCGAGGACATCGACCTTGCCGGCCACGCCCGCGGCGGCGAGGTTGGCGCGGGCGATCGCGGCGTGCTTGCCGTCGAACTCGAGGGTCCACAGGTGGCCGTCGGCGGGCAGGGCCCGCGCGATGTGCAGCGCCGAGTAGCCGATCAGCGTGCCGACCTCGACGGCGCGGCGGACGTTGGCGAGCCGACACAAGAGCGCGACCAGCTGGCCCTCCGACGGCCCGACCATGATCGCGGGGACGTCGGTCGGGACGGCGAACGCGCGTGACAGCGCGTCGTCCTGCGGCGCGTGGACCTGGATGCACCAGTCGAGGATGGCGCGCGTCGCGTAGCGCTCGCCGGTGCGAGAGTCGTTGTCGGCCATGGCGCATGGTGCCCCGCCTCGGCACGGCGTGGTAGCTGTGAGGACATGACTTCCGACCGACCTCTCGCGCTCGTGACCGGCGGCGCCGGCTTCATCGGATCACACACCGTCGATCGCCTGGTCGCCGACGGCCACCGCGTGGTGGTCCTCGACGATCTGCGCACGGGCAAGCGATCGAACCTCGCGCAGCATGCGGTGGCTTCCGGCGGCGCGCTGACCTTCGCGTCGGGCTCGCCGGTCGAGCTGGTGATCGCCGACGTCAGCCACGGGCTGTTCGCGCCGCTCGCCGCGTTGACCCGCGATCACGGATCGATCGAGCGCATCGTCCACCTCGCGGCCCAGGTCTCGGTGGTGCACTCGCTCGCCAACCCGCTGCTCGATCTGCAGGTCAACTACGGCGGCACGGTGCAGGTTCTCGAGTACGCGCGCGTCAGCGGCGTCCGCAAGGTCGTGTTCGCGTCGTCGGCCGCGGTCTACGGCGACACCGCGACGGTGCCGGTCCGCGAGGACGCGCCGTGTCGGCCGCTGTCGCCCTACGGCGT
>JAYTAJ010000351.1:0-9983 GCA_043737575.1 Myxococcales bacterium
CGCGTCGATCGTCGAGTCGACGTCGAGCGTGAGGATCGGGTTCGCCCGCCCGGCGCCGACGAAGGTGTCGAAGGTCTCGCGGAACATCTCCGCGCCCGCGCCGTCGCGACCGATCACCGCGATGCGCGCCGCGCCGAACGGCAGGGTGTCGACCCGCTCGGCGACGGTCAAGGTCGACGCCACGCACCCGATCGGCTGGGTGCCGTTGACGTTGTAGGCCGGCAGGCCATTGGCGTTCGACGTCACGGCGTTGACCGGGGTGCCGCCGATCGTCATCGCCACGACCTGGGTCGTGACCGGCGGCGCCGCCGCGGCGCAGGTCATGCCGGCCCAGCGCACCACGAAGAAGTAGGTGCCCGTCATCGGCCGCGCCCACAAGGCCGGCCCGACGTTGATCGTGGTCTCGACCGTCGTCGACGGCACGGTGTTGGCCTCGACGGTGCCGGTCGCCCCCGTGATCACGAGCGACGCGCCCGCGACGTCGAGCGGCGTCACCGCCGCGGTGTAGCTGCCGGCCGGCAGGTCGTCGAACACCACCTGGCGCTGCGAGCAGGTCGCGGTCTTCGACGCCGTGCTCGGCCCCGACAGATCGACCCGCACCGTGGTCGCGGCGACGTCGATGCAACCATCGCTCTGGAAGCCGGGCGCCGCCAGCGCGTTGAAGTCCCACTTCACGACGTTCTTGGGCGCGAAGTACGCGACGCACCGCCGACAGTCGTCGAGCTCGTCGACGTTGCCGTCGTCGCACTGCTCGGTGCCCTCGACCCGCATGTCGCCGCACACCACCGGGTGGCTGTCGTCGCTGCACGACGCGAGCACGGCGACCGCGGCCGCCGCGATCACCGCGACGGGCTTCACGCCGACGCCTCGGCGCGCACGGTCAGCCCGAGGTGCCGGCGGACCTGGAAGTACTGCTCGGACGCGGCGAACGCGAGCAGCTCGCGCAGGCGCTCCTTGACCGGCAACGACGACGTCGTCGAGGTCTCGGTCGCGATCACCTTCGCCGCGGTCTCGAGATCGTTGGCGAGGATGAGCCCGACCCGGTTGGCGGTCAGGTCGGTGGCGCTGCGCCAGCCGGTCACCAGGCCGTTGCCGAGCCGCGAGCCGATCTTGCCCGCGAGCACCGCGACCTGCTCGAGCAACTGGCTCGGCACGGTCTTGCGCAAGGTCGCCGACAGCTTGGTCGCCTCGTCGCCGGGCTCGCTGACCGCGGTGCCCGACGCCAGGAGCGCCGCCGAGAACGCGCCCTCGATCTTCGGCAGGCTGTTGAGCGCGTAGGTGACGTAGCGCTCGGGCCGCAGGTACGCCAGGCGCTTGCCGACCTCGAACGCCAGCTCGCGCTCGTCGGTGCTCTTGCCCGGCACGGCGCCGACCAGGAGCGACGGCGCCAGCTTGCCGTGGTCGACGGTGTTGGCGACCCGCAGGCCGTCGCCGTTGTCGAACCACAGCATCGGCGGCGGATCGAGCGCGAGCACGCCCGCGGCGTACTTCACGACCCGCGCCGGCAGCCGGGTGTCGCGCTCGAGATCGACCCGGGCCTTGCTGTCGAGGCCGAACGCGCCGGGCTGCTGTGCGGTGGTGCCGGCGATCGCGCCGAGCGTCGACGCGAAGATCGCGCCGACCGCGCGGTCCTCGCGGCGGTCGATGATCGCCTTGCCCCACAGCTCCTCGGTGAGCCGCCGGGTCGCGGGGACGAACTGCGCCGACCGGTACTTCTGGTACAGCGCGCGCTCCTCGGGGCTCGCCGCGCCGAGGAAGACCAGGGCCTGCGCCAGGCACCACGCCTTGTCGATCTCGCCCTCCTCCTTGTAGAGGTTGGACAGCGCCTTGTAGACCTCGACCCGATCGGGCGCGAAGGTGAGCAGCGCCTGCAGCTCGGTGATCGCATCGCCGCGGCGGCTCTCGCCGGCCTCGAGGTACAGATCGGCGAGCTGCTCGTGACGACCCATGTCGTCGGGATCGAGCTGGGCCGCGATCTCGAACGCCTCGATCGCCAGCTCCTGGTTGCCGAGGTGATCGAGGTAGAGATCGCCGAGGCGGGTCCACAGCTCGAGCACGCGCTCGGGCGGCGCGTCGTCGCCCTGCCGCTTGAGGTGGCGCCGCACCGCGCGGGCCAAGCCCTTCCAGTCGTGGGCGTCGGTGAGCAGCTTGTCGATCGCCTCGAACGCCTTCGGCGTGTGCGGCGCGTCGTCGAGCGCGAGGCCGAAGCGCTCGACCGCGACCTCGGTGTCGGACAGCTCGTCGCGCGCGATCACCGCGGCGGCGTAGTAGTACTTGGTCCGCCGCGCTGGCGAGGTCTCGAGGCCGGCGAGCTGATCGAGGATCTCGACCGCGCGCCGCCACTGCTTCTGCTCGGAGTACGCGTCGAGCAGCTTGTGCAGGAGCACGTGGCCGCTGGGCGCGAGGCGCTGGGCCTCGAGGTACGCGCCGATCGCGGCGCCGACGTCGCGCAGCTTGCTGCGCTGGATGTCGCCGATCTCGTCGAGCAGCTTGGCCTTGAGCTGGTCGGGCGCGCGCTCGACCTGGATGCGCTTGGCCTCGACGACCATCTTCCAGTCGCCGCGCTGACCGCCGAGATCGACCATCGCCTGCAAGGTCGCCTCGTGAGCGGGCTCCTTCTCGAGGGCGCGGCGCAGCGCGTTCTCGGCCTTCTTGTCGTCGCCGAGGGCGCGCGCGGTGATGCCGAGCCGGTACCAGATGTCGGCGACCTGACCGTCGGCGAGGGCGGTGCGGAAGCGCGCGAGGATCTCGCGGTAGCGCTTGTCGACCTCCTTCCAGCGGTCCTCGGTGCCGTCGGCGGCCTGGCCCTCGGCGGCCTTGGCCTCGGTGAGCAGCGTCCCGGCCAGGCCGAGCGCGGCGTCGAGGTTGTCGGGATCGGCGTCGACCGCGAGGCGGTAGTGCTTGGCCGCCTTCTCGGTGCGATGCAGGTGCTCGTAGGCGCCGCCGAGCTGGCTCTGGCGCCGCGCGCTGGCGAGGCGATCGCCGCCCTCGGAGCGACGGGCGAGCATCTCGAGGATCGGCAGCGCGTCGTCCCAGCGCTGGGCCGCGACCAGGCGATCGGCGACCCGCTCGCCGGCGTTGACGTGATCGGGATCGAGCTTGAGGATGCGCTCGAGCAGCCCGAGCGCGCGGGCCGGATCCTCGAGCCGCTGCTCGCTGAGCTCGGCGGCGCGCGACAACAGCTCGATGCGATCGGCGCGCTGCGGCGCCACCGCCTCGGCGCGCAGCAGGTTCTCGACCGCGCTCGACCACGAACCCTTCTTCTCGTGCAGCTCGCCGATCGAGCGCAGCGCGATCAGGTGATCGGCGTCGAGCCCGAGCGCCTTCTCGAGGTGGCGCTCGGCGGCCTCGGCGTCGCCTTGCTCCGACAGCGCCAGCGAGCCGGCCTCGGCCCACAGGTTGGCGCCGCGGTTGCCCTCGAGCTCGGCGTGGCGGACCAGGGTCGCGACCGCCTTGTCCCAGGCCTCGGTGCGGCGGTAGAGCCGCGGCAGCGCGATCAGCGCGGCGCGGGTGGCGTCGTCGATCGCCAGCGCGTTGAGGTGGGCCTCGATCGCGCGGTGCGGATCGGCCAGCTCCTTCTCGTAGATCGTCGCGGCGTCGAGGTAGAGCTCGACGCGCTGGACCGGGTTCTTGGCGGCGGCGACGTGGCGCTCGAGCAGCGCGGTCAGATCGTACCAGCGCGCCTTGCTGCGCAGCATGCGGCCGAGGCCGCGATAGGCGTCGTCGGCGTTGGCGTCCAGCTCGAGGATGGTCTGGTAGGCCGCGATCGCGCGCTCCTCGGCGCCGTCCTTGTCCTCCAGCTCGGCGGCGACCTTGCGCAGGGTCGACAGCCGCTCGGCCTCGGGCGCGACCTTGGCGAGGCGCTCGAGGGTGCGGACGTAGTCGTCGGATCGGCCGGTCTTGTCGTACAGATCGACCAGCGACTTCAGCGCGTCGCGGTCGGCGCCGTCCTTCTCGATCGCGGCCTCGTAGCGCGCGATCGCGCCCTCGAGATCGCCGAGCTTCTCGGCGCGCAAGGTCGCCAGCTCGCGGCGCACCGCGGTGGCGCGGCCGTCCTCGCCGATCGCGTCGAGCGCCTCGGCGCGACGCTCGAGGACCTTGGCCAGGTTCGCCCACTTCTCGTCGCGGCGGTACAGCCGCTCGAGCGCCGACAGCGCGTCGTCGAGGCCCGGGGTGTTGCCGTCGCCGGCGTCGGCCGCGGCCTCGTAGGCCTCGACCGCCTTCGCGGTCTGCGCCAGCTGGCTCTCGTACAGATCGCCGAGCTGGAGGTACGTGTCGATCTTGCTGCTGGCGTCGGCGTCGTGCTCGACCGCGGCGCGCAGCGCGTCGGCCAGCTCGGCCCACTTCTGCTGGCGGCGCAGGTGATCGGCGAGCGCGCGGTGGGCCGCGAGGTTCTTGCCGTCGAGCTCGAGGGCGCGGCGCAGCGACGGCTGCGCGTAGTCGGGCCGATCGAGGCGATGGCCGTACCAGACGCCGAGGCGGGTCCACCAGCGCGACGCCAGGCCCGGCTCGGTGACGAGCGTCGTCAGCTCCGACGCCTCGGCGACCAGCTCGCTCCAGCTGCCGGTCGCGGCGGCGAGGCGCTCGGCCTCGGTGACCAGGGTGTCGTCGGACGGATCGAGCTGGATCGCGGCGGTGATGGTCGCGAAGCCGCGCTTGGGATCGCCGAGCAGCTCCTCGTAGACCTTGGCGGCGTCGCGCAGGAGCGTCGCCTTGCCCTGGGGATCCTCGACGTGATCGAGCTTGCCGAGCAGGACCTCGACGATGCGCTCGCCGTCCTTGGCCTCGCGCGCCACGCGCTCGATCGCGTCGACCGCGTCGCGGGCCTCGCCGGCGTCGTCGCTGAAGCGGGCCAGCCAGCCCTCGAGATCGTCGGCGTCGGGGGCGGTCTCGGCCAGGGTCACGCCGGCCGCGGTGCACGCGTCGCGCAGCGCCTCGAGCCAGTCGGTGACGCTCTTCTCCGCCAGCTCGTCGCCGCCCTTGCCCGCCAGGTTCACCACCTCGATGTGGTGCTCCGCCATCAGCTCGTCGACGGTGACCGGGCCCATGCCGGCGCCGAGGAAGTAGTGGGCGTTCTGCGGCGGCTCGAACATGCCGAAGACGCGATCGAGCAGCGCCGACAGATCGGGATCGCCGAACCGGAAGCCGACGAACACCAGCGTGCCCTCGACGTACAGCTCGCGCGCGTAGTCGCGCAGATCGACCGCGCGCGACAGCGCCCGCCGCACCGAGCGCGGCGTGACGACGTAGGTGTCGAAGTTGCCGAGCATCTTCACCAGCGCGCGGCGGCGCCGCGACAGCCCGCCCAGCTCCTGGTACGTGACGATGCGGGGCTCGGGCCAGCCCTCGGGCTTGTGGGCCTCGAGGCCCTTCTCGAGAACGTCGCCCGGGAAGGTGGTCCAGATGTGGCGGAACGGCAGCTCGGCGATCGCCTTGGCGATCGCGGGCACCTCGTCGGGCGTCTTCCAGGTGTCCTTGACCAGCGCGTCGCAGGTCTCCTCGGACAGCGACCGCGCGAGGTAGCCGACGGCGCGCACGAGGTTGCCCTTGTGCAGCAGCTTGTCGAGGTCCTTCGAGGCCTCCTTGTCGCCGCTGCGGCCTCGGCCCTCGAGCTCCTGGTTCATCCGCTCGAGTAGCTGCTTCCAGGAAGGTACGCCGATTCCCGCGCCGACAACGAGGGCTGCGCGCCCTGCCTTGATCGCTTCGACGAGAGACTCGGGGATCGTGTGCTCTGGCATCCTAAACCCCTCGGTCTTTTGGCTTGTTAAGGTCGTAAACGCGCGCACCGTAGCCGCGCGCACCGACCTTGCGCAAGGGGCAAACGCCGACGGCGACGGCCCTCACAGAAACTGGGATCGCGCGGCGTTACTTGGTTCGCGCTTGCTGCGCCGCATGCGATCGCTGCGCCGCCGCCGCTCGCCGCCTGCGCCGCCATCTGCGCCGCGATGATCGCGCCGCTCGCCGCCGCCGACGCGCCCGCGGTCACGCTGCGCGTCGAGCGGATCGCCGCACCCGGCGCGCCCGCCGCACCCGGCGCGCACACGCAGCCGAACTGGTTGCTGATCACCACCACGAGTCGGAATCGCAGTCTGACCGATGCTCATTGGTTAGCGTCGCAGGTGGGCGGCGGGGTAGCGAGTGCTGGTCGGGGTAGCGCGGGCTCGACGGACCCGCGCCGCCGCCGACCCAGCTGTTCGCATGACACGAACCACGGTGTGCGCGTCGATGGTGGTGGCCGCGGCGCTGGCGGGGACCGGCTTCGCCGCCGCCGACCCCGCGATCGGCGTGATGGCCGACGTCGGCGTCCCCGACGGCGGCACCGCGTCGCTGGTGTACCGCCCGATCGCGCCCGTGCGGCTCAGCGCCGGCGTGTCCCACAACCTCGTCGGTCCCGGCGTCCGCGGCGGCATCACGCTGATCCCGCTGTCGAGCTGGATCACGCCGACCCTGTCGGCGAGCTACGGCCGCTTCGTCGAGCGCGACGCCAACCCGACCGCGCGTCGGGTCAGCGGCGATCCGATGCTGTCGTCGCCCGCCCTCGAGCGGGTCGGCTACGACTACGCCGACGCCCACCTCGGCCTCGAGCTGGGCCGCCAGCGCGTCACGTTCTTCCTCCACGCCGGCGTCACCCGGATCAGCGGTCAGGTCCGCAACCTCGGCCAGCTCGGCGGCGACGAGCCGAGCGACGTGACGGTCACCTTCACCCAGGACCCCGCCGTCACCGTGACGACGGTGTCGGCGCGCCTCGGCCTCATCCTCTACCTCCTGTGAGCATCCCCTTGATCAAGCACACCCTCCTGCTCGCAGGTCTGTCGGCCCTCACCGCGTGTCCGCTCCTGGACGTCGAGGTCGAGGTCCCCGAGGTGTGCCTGGCGTACGCCGACCTCCAGGTCGACGGCGTCGCCGGCGACCCGCCGCCGTCGACGCACCACAGCTTCTCGATCGACGACCTCAGCGCGTTCCATCAGATCACCGATCTCGACGCCGACGTGTCGTTCCTGCGCGCCGAGGTCCTCGCGCGCTCCGGCATCGCCGACTTCGGCTTCGTCGGCGCGGTCCGCATCACGATCCAGAGCGGCGACGACAGCTCGACCTTGCCGCCGCTGGTGCTCTACCAGTGCGACGGCGACTGCGCGACCGGCGGCGGCGCCCTCGATCTGCCCGCCGCCGCCGAGCACGACGTCCTCGACTATCTGCGCGGCGAGTCGCTGATCGTCGACCTCGAGCTGTCGGGCCCGGCGCCGCGCGACGACTGGTCGATGAGCATCAGCGTCTGCTTCGCCGCCCGCGCCCGCTACACCTACTGACGGCACAGCACGACGCCGACGTCGTCCTGCAGCCCACCGCTCGGTAGCCGCACCAGCTCGATCAGCGCGTCGGCCGCCGCCGCCAGATCCGCCTGCCCCGCGATCCGCGCGATCGCGCGCCGCGCGCCGTACTTCAGCAGCCCGTCGCTCGCGACCACCAGCGTCGCATCGCCGATCGGCCCGCACCCGAGCGCCATCGCCATCGCGCCACCCGCGCCCACCAGCGGCTTGCGTTGCTGCTGCGCCGTCAGCTCGTCGATCGCGTCGCCGCGCACCAGCCACGCCCCCGAGTCGCCGACGCTGGCGCCGCGGATCCCCGCCGCCGTCACCGTCACCAGCACCGCCGTCGCCTGACCGTGACCGAGCCTGGCCGGATCGCCGTCGAGCTCGTCGAGGAACGCCGCCCAGCTCGGCCGGGTCGGCGCCGCCGCCGCCGCCGCGTCGACGATCGCCTGGGCCGCCACGTCGCCCGCGCCGGTCCCGCCCGCGCCATCGGCGAGCGCGATCACCAGCCCGCCATCGATCGCGATCACCGCCGCGCGATCCTGGCCCGCGCCGCGCACGCCGCACACCCGCATCGCGTAGCGCCAGGTCATCTACGGGACGCAGCGGGTCGGGTCGGTGCCAGGCGGACACTTGCGGAACGCCCACTGCCAGTTGTCGTGGGACCACGCTGCCTCGCCGCCGACCGACACCAGCGTGCCGCCGGCGCCACCCCACTCGGTGTTTGCGGACGCGTCGGCGGCGAGCTGGATCGTGATGTCGCGCGGGGTCGCGTCGGAGCAGTCGCCGCGGATCACCAGGGTGTCGGCGCCGCGGCTCCACCACTCGGCGCCGAACACGCAGGTCAGCTCGGCGCTGCAGCGATCCGACGGCGCCTCGGGCAGGCAGCGCGCGACCGAGCCGGTGACGCAGTGCTCGCTGAGGTGACCGAGGCAGTCGGCGGGATCGGAGACCCCGGTGACCAGCGTTCCATCGGCGGCGAGCTCGTAATAGGTGACCTCGTAGGCGGCGTGGGTCGGCTGCTCGACGGCCCACAGGCCGATGAAGCGGGCGTGGTGCTCGCGCTCCTCGGGCGGCGGCGGCTCGGGATCCGGCAACGCACCGCCGCTGCACGCGGCACACCCGACGACGATCGAGGCGATGGATCGCAGCACGCGCCGAGGTTCGCGCAGGACGTCGCCGCGCACCAGCCAAAAACCCGCGCACCCTGCACGACCGGCCGATGCGGCCGATCCAGGGGACGTGCTGCAACTGATCTACGTGAGCGCGGCGGTCGAGCCGTTTTCGCTGCCCGCGCTGCGCGCGCTGCTGCAGACCGCGCGCGAGCGCAACACGCCCAAGGGCGTCTCCGGGTTCCTGCTCCATCAGCAGGGCTCGTTCCTCCAGGTGCTCGAGGGTGAGCCCGCGGTCGTCGAGGCGCTGTTCGCCCACATCGCCAAGGACCCGCGGCACCACCGCACCCTGGTGCTGGTGCGGCGCGACGTCGAGCAGCGCAACTTCGGCGACTGGAGCATGGGCTTCGTCGACGCCGCGGCGTCGCGCACGCCCCTGCCCGGCTTTCGCGCCAACGTCGCGCTCGCCGATCTCGCGGGCGACAGCGCGGCGACGCTGCGCATCGTCGACGGCTTTCGCGACGGCCGGTGGCGGCAGGCGCTCAGCTGAGAGCGCGTGAATCAATTCACCATCACGCACGATCCGGCTCACGGAACAGAGCCGTTTCAGATTCCCTGCGGGAATCTTTCACCGGCTCTGAGCGCGACGTCGCGCAGCCGCACCACCAGCCGCACGATCGCGGCGCCGACGTGGCGCTGGCTGACGTAGGTGTGGTTGCACCCGACCGCCGGGCCGCGCTCGACGATCGACGCCGCGCCCGGCGCCGACGGCGCGCGGAAGTAGACCTGGCCGCGGCGGCGGTAGTGGACCTCGGCACCCGGGACGCGCGCCGCCGACAGATCGAGCATGACCTCGACCAGCTGATCGTCGTCGACGCGATCGTGGTGCGCGAGCAGGTAGTCGCCAGGCCCGAGCCGCAGCGCGCGGGCGCTGGCGATCGCGAGGGTGCGGCCGGTCGCGTCGGCAGCGAGCTGGGTGAGCGCGGCGCTCAGCGCCGGCTCGTCGACGCCCTCGCGCACCTCGTAGCGGCCGCGATCGAGCAGCGCGTAGCGAGTGTAGCCCGCGCGCGCGAGGCGATCGCGCACCGCGGCCGCCAGCGCCGCGCCGATCGCGTCGGGGACCAGCAGCGCGGTCCGCGCGCCGAACAGCTGATCGATCGTCGTCACGGGTAGAACCAACCGGCGAGCGAGATCCGCAGGCCGCCGAGCACCTCGCGGACCTGGTGCAGCGACACGTCGCTGACGTCGAACACCACCAGCCGGTTGGCGCGCGGCTCGATCACCCGCGCCGATTCGGTCGAGGTCAGCGCGCCGGCCTCGAGCCCGCACGCGAACAGCTCGAGCTCGCCGCCGATCGGCGGCTCGGGCGACGGCAGGTAGTACGCGAACGCGAGTGCACGGCCGAGGCCGTCCTGGTGATCGGCGTGGGGCAAGAGGTAGTGGCCCGGGCGATACGCGTAGGCGCGCAGCTCGACCCGCGCGACCGTCCGCGCGGTGATGCGCGCGAGCTTCGGTGCAAACGCCGCCGCAAAGTCGTCGCGCAGCGCCGCGAACGCCGCGG
>JAYTAJ010000352.1:0-4321 GCA_043737575.1 Myxococcales bacterium
CTGGCACCACGGCGTCCTCGAGTGCCTCGGCCGCACCGACTTCCAGGTCAAGGTCCGCGGCTACCGCATCGAGCTCGGCGAGATCGAGGTCGCGCTCGCCGGCCACGCCGCGATCGATCGCGCCGCGGTGATCACGCGCGAGGATCGCCCGGGCGACGTCCGCCTGATCGCCTACGTCGTCGCCACCGCCGCCGCCACCGCGCCGTCCGACGACGCGCTGCGCGAGCACCTCGCGCGCACCCTGCCCGAGTACATGATCCCGCAGCGCTTCGTCGCGCTCGCCGCGCTGCCGCTCACGCCCAACGGCAAGGTCGATCGCAAGGCCCTGCCGGCGCCGACCGGCCCCGCGATCGCAGGCGACGGCCCCGCGGTCGCGCCGCGGACGCCGACCGAGGAGCTGGTGGCGCGCGCCTTCGCCGAGACCCTGGCCCTGCCGCGGCTCAGCATCCATGACGACTTCTTCGCGCTCGGCGGCCACTCGCTCCTGGTCGCGCAGATGACGGCGCGCCTCGGCCGCGCCCTCGACCGCGCGGTGCCGATGCGGATCGGCTTCGAGCACCCGACGGTCGCGCGGCTCGCGGCGTGGCTCGACGGCCAGCGACCGCTCGAGGCGATCGCGCCGCCGCGCATCCCGCGCCGCACCGATGACGCGCCCGCGCCGCTGTCGCTGATGCAGCAGCGGGTCTGGTACCTCGAGCAGCTCCAGCTCGGCAGCACGATCTTCAACGTGCCGTCGGCTCACCACCTGCGCGGCCCGCTCGACGTCGACGCCCTCGGCCGCGGGTTCGCGATGCTGGTCGATCGCCAGGCGGTGCTGCGCACCGTGATCGGCACGGTCGGCGATGCGCCGGCCCAGCTGGTGCTCGACGCGGTCGACACCACGATCCCGCTCGAGGATCTGTCGGCGCTGGCGGCCGTCGAGCGCGAGCCGGCCCTGGCCCGCCGCCTCGATCTCGAGATCGCAAAGCCGTTCGATCTGGCGCGGCCGCCGCTCTACCGCGTCCGCCTCTACCGCCTCGCGCCCGAGCACCACGTCCTGTTCTTCATGCCGCACCACGCGGTGTTCGATGGCTGGTCGTTCGATCTGTTCTACGAGGAGATGGCGGATCTGTACGAGGCCGCGCGCCTCGGCCGCGCGCCGACCCGGCCGGCGCCGACCGTCAGCTACGCCGATTTCGCGGTGTGGCACCGCGACTGGCTGACCGGCGCCGAGCTGACGCGCCAGCTCGATCACTGGCGGACCCGGCTGTCCGGTGCACCGGACGTTCTGGATCTGCCGACCGATCACCCGCGGCCCGCGACCCAGAGCGGCGAGGGCGCGACCGCGTGGCTGGCGATCCCCGACGACACCGCGGCGGCGCTGCGCCAGGTCGGCCTGCGCGAGAGCGCGACGCTGTTCATGACGCTGCTCGGCGCGTGGACGCTGCTCCTGCACCAGCTGACGCGGCAGCGCGAGCTGATCGTCGGCACCCCGGTGCGCGGCCGCGCCGTCCCCGAGCTCGAGACCGTGATGGGCTTCTTCGTCAACGCGCTGCCGCTGCGCCTGCGGGTCGATCCCGATCAGCCGTTCCTCGAGATCCTGCGCGGCATCCGCGGCGAGACCCTCGAGGCGTTCAGCGCTCAGGACGTGCCCTTCGAGCACCTGGTGCGCGTGCTCGATCGATCGCGCGACGAGAGCCGCTTTCCGATCTACCAGGCGTTCTTCTCGTACCAGGACGCGCGGGCGCGGCCGCCGCGCTGGGGCAACCTCGCGCATCAGAACCTGCCGGTGTTCCAGCCCGCCGCGGCCCAGGACGTCGCGCTGTGGTTCCTCGACGGCACCAGCGGCCTGGTCGGCGGCCTCAACTACAACACCGACATCCTCGATGCCGACACCGCCGCGCGGCTGCGGGCGCGCTTCCTCGGGCTGTGCGCCGCGATCGCCGCCGATCCGACCCGCACCGCGCGCGACCTGCTCGCGATCTCGTCCGACGAGCGGACCCAGCTCGCGGCGTGGAATGCCACCGCGCGGCCGCTGCCCGACGCGGCCAACCTGTCGGCGTTCCTCGCGCCGTCGTTCGCGCAGCACGGCGCCCGCGTCGCGATCCGCCACCGCGGCGTGACCACCACCTACGCGGCGCTCGCGGCGGACAGCGAGCGCATCGCCGCGGCGCTGGCGGCGCGCGGCGTCGGTCGCGGCGACGTCGTCGCGCTCCACCTCGATCGATCGCCGACGATGATCGCGGCGCTGCTCGGCGTGCTCGCCGCGGGCGCGACCTACCTGCCGATCGATCCCGGCTTCCCCGCCGATCGCATCGCGTTCATGCTCGCCGACGCCGACGCCCGCGTGATCCTCGCGGATGGCGACGTCGCGCACCTCGGCCTCGACGCCGCGCGAGTGGTGCGCCTCGACGGCGAGCTGCCCGCGGCCTCCGCCGCCGCCGCACCGGCGTGGCTCGACGACGCCGCGTACCTCATCTACACGTCGGGCTCGACCGGCAAGCCCAAGGGCGTCCTGGTCCCGCACCGCGCCGTCATCAACTTCCTCGCCAGCATGCAGCGCCGCCCCGGCCTCACCGCCGACGATCGCCTGGTCGCGGTCACGACCTTGTCGTTCGACATCGCGGTGCTCGAGCTGCTGTTGCCGCTCACCGTCGGCGCCGAGATCATCGTCGCGACCCGCGACGAGGCCACCGACGGCCACGCGCTGCGCCGCGTCCTCGAGCAGCACCGCGCCACCGCGATGCAGGCGACGCCCGCGACCTGGCGCATGCTGATCGACGCGGGCTGGCGCGGCGGCGCGACCTTCACCGCGCTGTGCGGCGGCGAGGCGCTGCCGCCCGAGCTGGCCGAGGCGCTGCTCGATCGCTGCGGCGCGCTGTGGAACCTGTATGGCCCGACCGAGACCACGGTGTGGTCGACCTGCGCGCGCATCGAGGCCGGTCAGGGCGAGATCTCGATCGGCCCGCCGATCGACAACACCACGGCGTGGATCCTCGACGACGCGGGCGGCCTCGCGCCGATCGGCGTGCCTGGCGAGCTCTACCTCGGCGGCGCGGGTGTCGCGCTCGGCTACCACGCGCGGCCCGACCTCACCGCCGAGCGCTTCGTCGCCGATCCGTCGGTCCCGGGGGCGCGGCTCTATCGCACCGGTGACGTCGCGCGCTGGCGCGCCGACGGCCAGCTCCAGCACCTCGGCCGCACCGACTTCCAGGTCAAGGTCCGCGGCTACCGCATCGAGCTCGGCGAGATCGAGGCCGCGCTCGCGCGCCACGCCGACATCGCCCAGGCCACCGTCGTCGCGCGGCCCGGCCCGGGCGGCGAGCAGCGCCTGATCGCGTACCTGGTCGCGCGCAACGGTCAGCCACCCACCGCGGCGGCGCTGCGCGAGGTCCTCCGCGCCGAGCTGCCCGACTACATGGTGCCGTCGAGCTTCGTCGTCCTCGACGCGCTGCCGCGCACGCCCAACGGCAAGCTCGATCGCCGCGCCCTGCCCGCGCCCGAGGCGGCGCCGACCGACGTGCCGGGGTCGTTCACCGGCCCGCGCACCGCGAGCGAGCAGCTGGTCGCGGCGGTGTGGCGCGAGCTGCTCGGCGTCGAGCGCATCGCGGTGCTCGACAACTTCCTCGACCTCGGCGGTCACTCGCTCCTGATCATGCAGGCGATCGCCAAGCTCGAGGCCCGGACCGGCAAGCGCGTCAGCCCGCGCACGTTCATCTTCCAGACCCTCGAGCAGATCGCACGCGACTACGACGCGCTGCCCCCGCAGCCGCCGACGCCGACCAGCCCGCGCCCGCCGACGACGCCGACGACGTCGCGCCTGCGCCGCCTGTGGTCGGCGCTGAAGTCGTGACCCGCTGGCGCCTCGCCGCGGTCGCGACGATCGTCGTGTGGTGCGCGATCATGCTCGCGCTGCGCCGCACCGACGCGATCACCGACGACTGGCACGGCTGGCGTCAGGCCGACACCCAGGCGATCGCGCGCAACCTCGCCGTCGAGGACTTCGATCCGCTGCGGCCGCGCATCGACTGGCGCGGCGACGGCCCCGGCTTCGTCGAGTCCGAGGCGCAGCTCTACCCGGCGCTGATCGCGGTCGCGCTGCGCGTCGCGGGCGAGAGCGTGTGGCCCGGACAGCTCCTGTCGCTCGCGTGCGTCGCGCTCACCGCCGCGGTGCTGTTCGCCGCGCTGGCGCGTCGCTTCGGTGGCGGCGCCGCCTACGCCGCGCTGGCATCGATGCTGTCGATGCAGGGCACGATCGTCGTGTCGACGTCGATCCAGCCCGACACCCTGTCGCTCTTCGCCTTCACCGTCGGCTTCGTCGGGTTCCTCGACTACCTCGAGC
>JAYTAJ010000353.1:0-4321 GCA_043737575.1 Myxococcales bacterium
CTGCACCGCGGCCCGCTCGACGTGCTGCCCGATCGATCGTGGCCGAGCGTGCGCGACGCGTGGAAGAAGGCGCTGCGCAAGTACCTGCCCTACTACGCCAAGAACTACGTCTTCTATCCGCTGCTGGCCGGGCCGATGGCGGGCAAGGTCCTGCTCGGCAACGTCCTCGCCGAGATCGGCCGCGACGTCTACTCGGCGGCGACGATCTACTGCGGCCACGTCGGCGGCGACGTCGCCAGCTGGCCCGAGGGCACCAAGCCGCGCAGCCGCGGCGAGTGGTACGCGATGCAGATCGAGGCGACCAACGACTTCGAGGTGTCGACGCCGATCTCGATCTTGTGCGGCGGCCTCGATCGCCAGATCGAGCACCACCTGTTCCCGACCCTGCCGCCGCCGCGGCTGCGCCAGATCGCCCCCGCGGTCCGCGCGATCTGCGAGCGCCATGGCTTCGCGTACAAGACCGACACCTGGGGCCGCACCTTGAAGAAGGCGCTCGCCCACGTCCGGCGGCTGGCCCGCGACGAGGGTCCGCGCGCGGTGCTGCGCGAGGCCGCGTGATGCTACTACTCGCGCCAGGCATGCCGGCTCCCGCACCTCCGCCGCCCGCCGTCGCGACCGGGCTGACGATCGACGAGCTGGCGGCGCAGACCGGCGTCCCGACCCGGACGATCCGCTTCTACCAGGCCCGCGGCGCGCTGATGAAGCCCGAGATCCGCGGCCGGGTCGCGTACTACGGCGACGTCCACGTCGATCGGCTGAAGCTGATCGCGCAGCTCCAGGATCGCGGCCTGCGCATCGACGCGATCCGCGATCTGATGGCGTCGATCGATCGCGGCGAGCTCGATCTCGCCGAGTGGCTCGGCATCGAGCAGGAGGTCCAGGCGCCGTGGGCCGACGATCACGCCCGCACCGTCGACGAGGACGGCCTCTACGCGCTGGCCGGCAGCCGGCGACCGGGGCTGGTCGCCGATCTGATGCGGACCAAGCTGGTCGAGCGCCGCGGCGAGATGTTCGTGATCCCGAGCCCGGCGCTCCTCGGCATCGCGACCCGGCTCGCGGCCGCGGGCATCGAGCTCGACACCGCGGCCGACGCCGCGGCGATCCTGCGCAAGCACCTGCGCCGCGCGGTGAAGGATCTGGTCGAGCTGTTCGTGCGCGGCGTGCGCGACGGCGGCGTCGCGATGGCCGAGCCCGAGGCGACCTTCGCGACCCTGCGGCCGCTCGGCACCGAGGCGGTGAAGGTGATGTTCGCGCGCGAGATGGAGCACGCGCTGCGCGGCCTGGTCGAGTCGGGCGCGGTCGCGGCGCTGCGCAAGAAGCGCAAGCGCTGACGCTTCACGTCAGGGCACGCCGTCGACGAACAGCGCGAGGCCGCGCGCCGCGATCGGCTCCTCGAGGCGCACCAGCTCGGCGCGCTCCTCGGCCGACAGCACCAGGTGCGGCGGCGGCAAGGTCGCGGCGACCGCGGCGGCGCCGTCGTCGCGCACCCGCACCAGCGCGGCGGGGAGCTGGGCGTCGCGCTGCTCGCGGGCCCACGCCAGCCGGGCGCGGCGATCGACCGGCAGCGCCGGGACCTGATCGCGCCAGCGCGACCACCGCGGCGCGACCCGGGCGTGGCCGAGCCCGACCAGCGCGCGATCGAGCTCGTCGGCGAAGATCCGCGCGACCGCGTCGGCCGGGGCCGCGGCCTCGTCGACCGCCCACAGCGCCCACGCGCGGTGATCGGCGCACGGCGCGGCGAGGCCGTCGCGCGCGGGCGGCAGCGGCGGCAGCGTGATCGGCCGCGCGTCCTTGGCGGGCGGCTCGGGCCGCGACGCCTTGCGATCGGCCGCGGGGATCTTCAACCCGGCCGCGTCGATCGCCGCCCACACCGCGGCGACCTCGAGCTTGCCGAGCTTCCAGTCGCGGTTGGCCTCGGCCGCGACCAGGCGGATCTTCCAGAACGGATGCGCGAGCAGCTGATCGCGGCCGTCGGCGGCGAGCACGCCCGCGCGACACAGCTCGCGGGTCGCGTCGCCCGCCAGCTCGGGCAGCGCGATCGCTTGATACAACAGCTCGGGGCCGCGCGGCGTGCGCGCGATCAGCTCGAGCAGATCGGCCGAGCGCTTGCCGGGCGACGACAGCTCGGCCAGCTCGAGGATCGCGGTCGCGACCGCGTCGGGGCTGGCCAGCTTGCGCAGCGCCTTGTACGCGTCGCCGCGCCAGCCGACGACGTCGCGGGGCCGACCGCGATCGGCGCGGATGCGCGCGACCACCGCCGCGGTCGCCAGCGCGCGCTGGTCCTTCGCCGCGCCCGCGAGCGCGAACGCCGACGCGGTGCGGCCGCGCAGCTCGCCGTCGTCGGGCGCGGCCAGCTCGTCGATCACCGCGGCGAACAGCTCGGGCACCGCGACGACCGGCTCGAGGTAGTCGGTGATGCGGTGCGGTGCGGCCCAGGGCCGGCCGTGAGCGTCGTCCCACAAGGCGGCGATGCGCGGGCCCATCGTCGGCGCGCTGGCGATCGCGGGCAAGGTCGCGTCGCACAGGTGCTGCAGGTTGCCGCCGTCGTGCAGCTCGGCGAGGCGCTCGAGCAGCCGGGCGCCGACGCGGACCGCGCCGAGCTCGAGCAGCCGGGCACGGACCGCCTTCGCGCGATCCCAGCGCTCCATCGCGGCGACCGCGAGCGCGAGGCCGGTGCGCGACGCCAGCTCGGCGCTGACCGGCTGCTCGCGCGCGAGCACGGTGAGCAGCTCGTCGATGGTCTGGGACTCGCGCGGATCGATCACGGTCTCGACGTGATCGACGAAGCGCGCGGGGCGCGGGGGGATCGAGACCGCGGCGGCGGCGAGCGGTGGCGGTGACGGTGACGGTGACGGTGGCGGTGACGGTGACGGTGACGGTGACGGTGACGGTGACGGTGACGGTGACGGGGACGGTGACGGGAGAACCAGCGTCACGGGCGTGATCAGATCGACGGCGCGGAGGCGGGTGACGTCGCCGTGGCGCACCGCCCACGCGAGCTGCGCCTCCTCGGCGATCAGCGTGGCCTCGGTGGCGGCGTCGAGGCGCGGCAGCGGCGGCGGGTAGGTCGCCGCGATCGCGGTCAGGTCGCCGTCGACGACGCTGGCGATCTCGGGCCACACCGCCTGCGGCGGCAGGGTCGCCGCGCCGTCGCCGCGCACCCACGCGAGCTGCTCGGCCAGCGCCGCCCCCCGCACCGCCCGCGGCAGCGCGTCGAGGGTCTTCCAGGTCGCGCCGCGCACGCTGTCGTCGAACCGACGGCGGATCGCGAGATCGAGGGCGCAGGCGGCGAGGAACGACGTCATCGCCGCCGGATCGGCCGCCTCGTCGAGCAGCCGCAGCGCGCGCTCGCGCACCGTCGCGCTCGGATCAGCGACCAGCCGCTCGGGCGTGGGCACCTCGCCGGCGACCGGCACGGTCACGCCGAGCACGCGCAGCGCGTCGGCGGCGCGGGTGCGCTCGGCCGGATCCGGCGCCGCGCACAGTCGCTCGAGCGCCGCGCCCGCGGCGGCGTCGCCGATGTGCTGCAGCATCGGCACCAGCTCGGCGAGGGCCTCGCCCGCGTCGGCGAGGTACGCCGCGATCGGCGACACCCGCGCGGGCGCCAGCCGCGCCAGCCGCTGTAGCGCCTCGCGGCCGTGCTTGGTCCAGCGCGGCGCGGTCCCGAGCTCGAGCAGCAACGCCGGCACCACCGCGGGCACCGCGGCGATCGTCAGCCCGGCGTAGATGCCGGCGTAGGTGTGCTGCTTCACGCCCGCGGTCAGCGCCTGACCACGCAGCCCGTGAGCCGCCTCGAGCAGCGTCGCCAGCGCCGTGCCGGTCCGCGCCCGCCCGAGCATCTGCGCCGCGTACTCGGCGCGGCGATGCACCAGCTCGAGGTCGCTGCCCGCGAGCGACGCCGCGAGGTCCGCCGTCATCTGCGCCTCGACCGGGGCCCGCCCGGCCAGCGCGTCGAGCATGCGATCGGGCAGCCGCAGATCGCTGTACCAGTACACGCCGCGCGGCTCGCACCACACCGCGAGGAACCGCTCGACCAGCGGCGTCACGTCGAAGATGGTCTCGAGCGCCGCCCGCACCACCGCCCACGTCGTGCGGGCCCGCGCGATCTCGGCGTAGACGTCGAGCCCGGCCTGGGCCAGCTCGAGCGGCGCGACCTCGCGCAGCCGCGTCACCAGCGCCGCGCGCGCCGGCCGATCGTCGGGCAGCCGCGAGATCTCGATCAGCGCCGCGCGCACGCTCTCGACGCTCGCCGCGGTGCCGCCCGCCGCGAACGCCGCCAGCGCTGGCGACAGCGCGCGAAACCGGGTCAGCCACTCGCCCG
>JAYTAJ010000354.1:0-1826 GCA_043737575.1 Myxococcales bacterium
GGCGATCTCGAGCTGCCCGCCAACGTCCGCCTGCAGTACGGCGCCGAGGCGTTCCAGGAGCTCGCGCTGAACGACGTGACGCGCTCGCGTCAGGGCGACGGGATCGAGGCCAACTTCATCGGTCCCGACAACCTCGATCGGCTGCCGCTGCCGTGTCCGCGCGAGCCCGATCCGATGAGCGCAGGGGCGTCGCGCATCATCGCCGGCTGTCCGCTGACCTTCGCGTTCCCGTCGAAGCGCTCGGTGCTCGGCGCGTACCTCAACCCGCAGTGGCGGCCGCGCAAGAAGATCATCCTCGACGCTGGCGTGCGCGTCCAGGCGGCGCCCGAGCGGCTCGGGATCCAGAGCTATCCGCTGACGACGCTGTTCTCCGGCACCGCGGTGTGGAACTTCATCCCCAGCTGGCACCTCAAGCTCAACTTCGCGCAGGGCTTCCGGCCCCCGGTCTTCAACAACACCAGCTCCAACGGCGAGGCGGTGCAGCTCGGCGGCCGCCCTGACCTCAAGGTCGAGACCTCCGACGCCGCCCAGGCCGAGATCAACGCCCGTATCTTCAAGGGCGATCGCCGGGTCCGCGAGCTGACGTTCCGCGTCGATTACTCGTACACCCGCCTGCAGAACCTCATCCAGGTCGTGTCGGGTCGCTACGAGAACACCGCCGATCGCGGGCTGCACTCGGCCGAGGCGCTCGCCAAGCTCTACGTCGTCGGCGGTCACCGCGTCGAGCTTGCCTACACGTTCCTGCGGGTCAACACCGCCGACAAGGGCGTCAACAAGTCGTCGCCCGAGCACATGTTCCACCTCGCCGCGATGTTCAACATCGTCGACGATCGGCTGTCGGGCTTCACCAACCTCCGCGTGATCGGCGCGATGGAGGATCCCAACCGCCTGATCGAGCACCGCGGCTACCGCGAGATGGCCGACGGCACGATCGTCAACCCGAGCGGCGTGCCCGGCCTGGTGCGCAGCGAGACCACCGATCTCACGCTCGATCGGCTGCCGCCGGCCGCCGACCTGAGCTTCGGCGTGACCGCGGTGCCGATGAAGGGCCTCACCATCCGCGGCACGGTCTTCAACGCGTTCAACGCCCGCTACTACCAGCCCGACATCTTCTTCGACTACGAGCCGCGCCTCGAGTTCCTGCCCAACCCGTGGGAGGACTGGCGCGCGTACGTGTCGGCGGAATACACGTACTGACTCAGCGCTCGGCCGCGCCGACGAACGCGGCCTCGCCGGCCCGGACTCGGAACGCCTGATCGATCCCTGCCAGCAGCGCGCGCGAGTGGACCGGCTTGACGACGTAGTGGTGGACCCGGCCAACCGCGCCCGCGCGCTCGACCTCGGGCACGTCGGTGTAGCCGGACAGGAGGATGCGGGCCATCGCCGGGAACCGGTCGCCGATCCGCTCGAGCAGCTCGAGGCCGGTCAGCCGCGGCATCTTGTGATCGGTGATCAGCAGATCGAACCCCTCGCGGTCGAGCACGACCAGGGCATCCTCGCCGTTGCCACACCGGGTCACCGCGAACCGATGCCGGGTGGCGCGCTCGAGAAAGTCGAGGATATCGGGCTCGTCGTCGACGGCGAGGAGCCGCAACCGCGGCGCGGTCATGGCGCAAGCTTCGCACGGCTCACCTGGTACCGGGCGGTAATTGCCGATACCATGGCCACCACTTGGCCTGAGAGCGTGAGCAGCCCATTGTCAAAACGCCGCGTCCTCGCCATCTCGTCCAACCTCGACCAGCTGCGGCGCATCGTCGCCAACCTGGAGCGAGCCGGCGCCGAGGTCGACGCGGTGCGATCGCTCGACTCGATCGACAGCGAGATCA
>JAYTAJ010000355.1:0-1825 GCA_043737575.1 Myxococcales bacterium
GGGTGGCGCCACCCTCGGCGACCTCATGCGCGGCAAGCTCGGCGGCAAGCAGGCCAAGCCCGCCAAGGGCGGCGGCAAGCGCGGCGACTCCGACGAAGCCAACGAGTAGTTTCCCTGAACCCGGTGCGTTGATCGGGTGATCGACGCAGCTCTCGCACGGGTACCGTGTGCGGGTTCAGCGAGCAGGGCGCCCACGGGGGCGCCCTTCGCATTTTCGGCTACGGCTTCGGGGGCGGGCGCTGGATGGTCGGGTTGGCGCCCGAGCCGACGATGGCGACGGCGCGCAGCTCGACGGGGGCGCCCTTCGAGAACAGCACGGTGGTGCCGACCGCGGTCCACGCCGGGTAGTGGGTGGGGAAGAACGTGTGGTGGACCTTGAACAGGATCACGAACTCGGCCTTGAAGGCCTCGCTGTCCTTGGGCTCGGCGTGGAACGTCGTCAGCTCGACCACGTCGGCGAGGGAGCTGCCCGCGGCCTCGAGGTGGACCGCGAGCTGCTCGAACATCCACGTCACCTTGGCCTCGTAGGTGTCGCCGCCGCCCGCGGGGATGCCCGACACGATCAGCATGTCGCCGACGCGCACGACCGGCGTGTAGTGGTAGTCGTCGTAGGAGCCCTCCCAGCCGGGCGGCAGGACGTGGACGCGCGCGGGCGCGGCGGGGGCGGGCGCGGGCGGCGCGGCGCGGGCGGCGCAGCCGGCGGTGATCGTCGCGAAGCAGAGGGCGGCAGCGATTCGGCGTGGGCGCATGGGCGCGAAGGTAACAACGCCGTCGGCTAGAGTGCGGCCATGAGCAGCAGCGGACGCGTGGCAGGCAAGATCGCGATCGTGACCGGCGCCGCATCGGGGATCGGCAAGGCGACCGCAGCGCACCTGGCGCGCGAGGGCGCGACCGTGGTGCTGACCGATCGCGACGACGTGCGCGGCGCCGCGGCGGCGGCCGAGCTCGGCGCGCCGCATCGCTTCCGCGCCCTCGACGTCACCGACGAGGCCGGCTGGACCCGCGTCGTCGATGACACCGTCGCCGATCTCGGCCGCCTCGACATCCTCGTCAACTCGGCGGGCATCGGCATCCTCGGCGACATCGAGCAGCAGACCCTCGCGCACTTCCGCCTGCAGTACGCGGTGAACGCCGAGGGCACGTTCCTCGGCTGCCGCGCCGCGATCGGCGCGATGAAGCGCACCGGCGGCGGCTCGATCGTCAACGTGTCGAGCGTCGCCGGCCTGGTCGGCGATCCCAACCTCGCCGGCTACTGCGCCAGCAAGGGCGCGGTGCGGTTGCTGACCAAGTCGGTCGCGCTCCACTGCGCGCGCGCCGGCTACCAGGTGCGCTGCAACTCGATCCATCCATCGTTCATCGACACGCCGATGGTGGCGGCGATGGCCGAGGCGATGGGCGACGCCGACAAGGCGCGCGATCGGCTGGTCAAGGCGTCGCCGCTCGGTCGGCTCGGCCACGTCGACGACGTCAGCGCGCTGATCCTCTACCTCGCGAGCGACGAGTCGCGCTTCGTCACCGGCACCGAGATCGCCCTCGACGGCGGCCTGACCGCCCGCTAAGCCTGCGCGATGGATCCTCGCATCGACGCGCTCCTGACCGCGTGGTTCGGCCGACCCGACGAGCCGGTCGGCGCGGTGCGGGCCCGCTGGTTCACCCGCGACCCCGCCTTCGACGCCTCGCTGCGCGATCGCTTCGGCGCCGATCACGCCGCGGCCGCGACCGGCGCTCTCGACGGCTGGGCCGCGACGCCGCGCGGCGCGCTGGCGCTGGTGGTGCTGCTCGATCAGCTGTCGCGCAACCTGTACCGCGACGACGCCCGCGCCTT
>JAYTAJ010000356.1:0-1825 GCA_043737575.1 Myxococcales bacterium
GGTCGCGCCGCGGCGCGATCGGCCGCCGCTGTGGGTGATCGCGGGCGACGTGTCGGTGCGCGTGGTCGGCACCGCGTTCACGGTGCGCCGCGATCCGGCGGTGACGGTGGCGGTGACGCGCGGCGTGGTCGAGGTCGACCGCGCGGGCGCGACGGTGGCGGTGCGCGCGGGCCAGCGCTGGTCGACCGCCGATGGCGTGGTCGCGGTCGCGACGCCGACGCCGACGCCGACGATGATCGCCGACGGCGCGGACGATCGATCGATCGGCGCCGCCGGGCCGCGGCGCGACGACGCGCTGGCGCTGTCGCGGGTGCCCGACGTCGATCTGGGGCCGCGCCACGCCGCGGTGCCGCCGGTCGCGGGCCCCGCGCGTCCAAGCGCGACGGCGGTGGGCGCCAACCGCAGTGGTGCGGCGCGGACCGGGCCCGAGGCGGCGGTCGCGGTCGCGACGCCGAGCGGCGAGCTGCGCGCGGCGATCGCGGCGCAGCCGGTCGCCCCGGCCCCGCCGAGCGCGGCGGCGTCACCGCTCGACGCGATCGCGGGCTACCAGCGCGAGCTGGTCAGCGCGCGCGGCGCCGCCGCGGCGTCGGCGCTGTGGGGCCTGGCGCGCGCGCAGTGGTCGCTGGGCAAGAGCGCCGACGCGGTGAAGAGCCTCGACGCGTACCTGCGCCGCTTCACCAGCGGCGCCGAGCTCGACGCGGTGCGCTGGCTGCGCCTGCGCCTGCTGTGCGCGCGCGCCTTCGACGACACCTGCCGCGCCGCGGCCCACACCTACGCCAGCGGCGCCAGCGACGGTCCGCGCCGCGAGCTCGCCGTCCGCGCCACCCAGACGCGATAGACGGCGCCGCGATCTTTGCGCGTCTTGGTGGGGGGCCCCGGCGGGGGCATGACCCCGCTGGGGGGCGGGCTGGCGACAGCCCGCCTCAAGGAACCGGCGGCGGGCCGATCGGGGCGGGCGGCGGGTTGTCGATGTCCCAGAGGATCGTCTCCTGGTACTGGTTCGAGTCCATCAGCGCGAAGCCGATGAACAGCGCGCCGGCCAGGAGCCCACCGACGACGAGCACGCTGTGGAACAGCTTGTCGTAGCGAAGGTGCATGAAGAACAGCACGACCAGGGTCGCCTTCACGACCGCGATCGCCATCGCGAGCGCGAGGTTGTAGTTGCTGCCGAGATCGATCTTGGTGGCGCCGACGGTGATGAGCGTCAGCACCATCAGCGTGATCCAGGTCGACAGCAGGACCTTGACCGTCGCGGTGTGGGCGATGCCGTGGTGCTCGTCGTGCGCCGCGGCCGAGTGGTGGGTGTCGGACATGGCGGCTCCTAGTGAATCAGGTAGAGGAGCGGGAAGAGGAAGATCCAGATGAGATCGACCAGGTGCCAGTACAGCGCCGCGTAGTCGACCGGGCCGAAGTACTCGGGCGTGAAGTGGCCCTTGATCGCGCGGATGAGCAGCCAGATGAAGATGAAGACGCCCACCAGCACGTGGATGCCGTGCAGCCCGGTCATCGCGAAGTAGATACTGAAGAACATATTGGTGTGCTCGGGCGGCGGACCGCTGGCGAACAGGTGCTGGGCGTCGTGCTTCGACAGCTTCGGGCTCTTGCGGAACGTGATCCGCCCCTCGACGATCGGCTGGTCGGGGTCGGCGAACGCGTCGACCGGCGCGGGCACCACGGGGGCGGCGTCGCAGGTGACCTCGATCTCGATCCCGGCGCCGGCGAAGTTGCTCGGCGTGGTCGGACGGACCGCGTGGTCGCCGTACAGCACCAGCGCGGCCGGGCCGGCCTTGCAGACGTGATGGTTCTCGACCAGCTCCCAGCACGG
>JAYTAJ010000357.1:0-1823 GCA_043737575.1 Myxococcales bacterium
GTGCATCAACTGCGGCGAGGCGACGCTGACGCGGGCGCAGGTCCCGCTGTCGATCGCGGTGGCGGGCAGCGAGTTCGTGAGCGACGTGCCGGGCCAGGCCTGTCCGCGCTGCGGCGCGTCGACGGTGAACGGCGAGGCGGGGGCGCGCTTCGAGCTGCTGGTGGCGGCGGAGGTGGTGAAGCGCGGTCTCCGTAGCGGCGAGTCGTTCAAGTTCATCCGCGAGGCGCTGGGCATGAAGGCGACGGAGCTCGCGCACGTCATGAACGTCGCGGCGGAGACGGTGTCGCGCTGGGAGACGGCGCAGCGCGAGGTCGACTGGCCCGAGTTCCCGCTGCTGGGCTGTCTGGTCGACGACAAGCTCGCGGGTCGAACGACGGTGCTCGTGCGCGCCAAGGCGCTCGCGGAGCCGCAGGCAGCGAAGCGGGTCCGCCTGCGCTATCAGCCGGCCTGAGGTCAGGGCGCCAGGCGGGCGAGGTGGTAGGCGATGACCGGATCGGGGTCGAGGGCCTCGAGCGCGGTGCGGGCGGCGGCGGCGCGGCCGGCGCGGAGATCGACGATGGCGGCGGCGTAGGCGCCCTGCTGGGCGACGCGGGGATCGTCGGGCGTGAGTAGCTCGTAGACGTCAGTGGGCTCGGCGCGGCCGCGCAGGACGAGGGTGTCGAGCCAGCGGGCGTGGGCCTGGGCGCCCGCGGCCTCGACCAGCGTGCCGGACACCACGAGTCGCGCACTGAACACCTTGCACAGGCCCTCGAGCCGACTGGCCACGTTCACCGCGTCGCCGATCACGGTGTATTCGAGCTTGTGGGCGGAGCCGATGCTGCCGACCACGACCTCGCCGGCGTGGATGGCAATGCCGAACTCGAGCGGAAACGCGCCGCGCCCGGCCCGCTCGGCGTTGAACTCCTCGAGCGCGCGGATCATCGCGTATGCGGCGGCGATCGCGCGGGTCTCGGGCAGGTCGGTGCCGTCGCGGGTGCCCCAGTCGGCCATGATCGCGTCGCCGATGAACTTGTCGATGCGGCCGTCGTGGCGCGTGATCTCCTGCGTCATCCGATCGAGGTACGCGTTCAGCAGCAGCACGACCTCCTCGGGCGGCAGGCCCTCGCTCAGCGTGGTGAAGCGGCGGACGTCGACGAACATGACGGCGACGTGGCGGCGCTGGCCGATCACGGCCTCGGACCGCGACGCGATCATCTGACCGACCACCGCGGGCGACACGTACTGGCCGAAGGTGGCCTTGATGAAGTCGCGCTCCTCGAGGCCGTGGGCCATCTCGTCGAAGTGCTTGCCGACCACGCCGAACTCGTCGCTGCGATGGACCTGGGCCCGGACCTGGAAGCGGCCGGCGGCGATCGCGTTGGTCGCGGCGACGATCTGCGCGAGCGGCTCGCGGACGCTGCGGCCGACGACGACGGCGAGCCCGGCCAGCACCACCATCGCGATCGCGAGCACGCCGAGCGCGAGCATCAGCACCTCGCGCTTGATCGCGGCCAGCCGCGACGCCCGGACGTCGACGCCGACGATCGCGATGGCGGCGCCGCGGCGATCGCGGATCGGCGCATAGCCGGACAAGACGGTGCCCCAGGCGTCGGTGTACGGCGCGTCCTCGACGGTGGGCCGCTCGAACCCGAGCATCATGCGGGTGCCGGGCCGCGGCGCGTAGGGCTCGCCGGGTAGCCCGGGCGGCGCGTCGCCGCGCACCACGACATCGACGACGAAGATCAGCGCGGCGGGATCGGGGCCGCGACGCATGACATAGATGTCGGAGAACTCGCCCTCGGCGGCGGCGACGGCGCGGAACCGCTCGGCGAGCGCGCGGTAGG
>JAYTAJ010000358.1:0-9938 GCA_043737575.1 Myxococcales bacterium
ACGTGCCGCTGCCGTCGACCCTGCCGACCATCCCGCCGCGCCGCAATCCGTGATCACGGCGGGCACGCGCCCGCGGTGGTCGCGTGGGTCCGCGCGATCGTCCACGTCGTCGCCCGCGCCGCGGCCTGATCGCGCACGGTCGCGAGGATCGCGGCGCGATCGCGGTGCGGCGACGGCGTGACCCGCAGGAACGGCCGCCACTGGATCGACGTCGGATCGAAGCGGACCGTCGCCAGGCAGCCGCGCGGCGCCAGCTCGAGGCTGAGCACGCCCGCGCGGCGGGTCGAGGGGGCGTGGCTGTCGAACAGGAAGTTGCCGAGCGAGTACGCGATCACGCCACCCTGGTAGCGCTCGATCGCCTGCAGCACGTGGGGGTGGTGGCCGATCACCGCGATCGCGCCGGCGTCGATCAGCGCGTGGGCGGCGTCGATCTGCCACGGGTCGGGCGCGGTCGCGTGCTCGGTGCCCCAGTGGACGGCGACGACGACCGCGTCGTGATCGCGGCGCGCGGCGGCGACCAGCGGCGCGACGGTGGCGGCGAGGCGATCGGGCGGCAGGTAGGGCAGGTGCGGCTGGCCCGCGATCGCCGAGCGGTTGCGCACCGTCGTGACCGCGACGATCGCGATCGTCCAGCCAGCCCGCGCGATCGACTCGACCCGCACCGCGGGCTCCTCGGCGGTGGTGGTGCCGACGGCGGCGAGGCCGAGCGCGGCGAGCACCGCGGCGGTGTCGGCGACGCCGAGATCCTCGGCGTGGTTGTTGGCGACGGTGACCGCGTCGACGCCGGCGCGGCGCAGCCGGGCGACCCGCGCGGGGGTCGCGGCGAAGCGGTTGCGGGTCGGCGGCGCGATCCGTCGCGGTGGCCGCCGCGCGATCGGGGTCTCGAGGTTCACCAGCGTCAGATCGCTGGCGAGGAGGCGGCGCACCGTCGCGAACGGATCGCGGCGCTCGGCGGCGATCGGCACCAGGCCGCGCGGGCCGTAGCGGCCGAACATCACGTCGCCCGCGAACTTCAGGCGCAGCGGTCGATCGGGCGCGGCGGCGGCGGGGCGCCACCCCAGCGCGACCACGAGCCCGATGATCAGCCACCGCATCCCAGGAGGCTACCAGCGGACGTTGTCGAGCGCGCCGAGCATGCCGCCCGCCGCCGACAGCGAGCCCTGGTGCTGGAGGTCGACGGTCAGATCGCCGAGGCGCGTCGCGGTTCCGCCCGCTTGCGATCGCGCGGCGTGAACCCGCCGTCACGACGCCGCGTCCGCGCGCCCATGTCAGATGTAGGCAGTACGGTCCGGCGCCTTGCGTATCCTCGGCATCGATCCAGGCAGCCGGATCTGCGGCTACGGGCTGATCGAGAGCGCGCCGTCGGGCCTGCGCTACGTCGAGTGCGGCGTGCTCACCGCGTCGGAGCACCACCCCGCCGAGCAGCGCCTCGGCGAGATCGCCCGCGGCCTCGGCGAGGTCATCGACGAGCTGGCGCCCGCGGTGGTCGCGATCGAGGACGTGTTCGCCCGGGTCAACCTCCGCACCGCCCTGGCCCTGGCCCAGGCCCGCGGCATGGCGCTCGCGGTGGTCGGGTTGCGCGGCTTGCCGGTCGCGTCGTACACCGCGCCGCTGGTGAAGAAGATGATCACGGGCCGCGGTCGCGCCGGCAAGGACCAGGTCGCGCGGATGGTCGCGGCGCTGGTCGGGCTGCGGACGCCGCCGCGCGCCGACGCCGCCGACGCGCTGGCCCTCGCGATCGCCCACGCCCGCGTCGCCGAGGCCGCGGTCCACGGCCAGCGCCTGACGCCCGCGGTGCGCGCGCCCGGAGGCGCCGCGTGATCGGTCGGCTCAACGGCACGCTGGTCGATCGCTACGGCAGCCACGTCGTGATCGAGTGCGCCGGGGTCGGCTACGAGGTGATGTGCTCGGGCTTCACCCGCGCCGCGCTGCCCGCCGCCGACGGCGCCGCGGTGACCTTGCGGGTCTTCACCCACGCCCAGGAGAACAAGATCGCGCTGTACGGCTTCTACACCGCCGAGGAGCGCGAGCTGTTCGATCACCTCATCACCGTGAAGAACGTCGGGCCGTCGTCGGCGATGAGCATCCTGTCGGGCGGCCACGATCCGCGCAGCATCGCGGCGCTGATCGCGAAGGAGGAGATCGCCGGCCTCACCAAGATCAAGGGCGTCGGCAAGAAGACCGCCGAGCTGTTGGTGGTCGAGCTGCGCGAGAAGTGCGAGCTGTTGCTCTTGCAGTGGAACGTCGAGGGCGGCAGCCGCGTCGTCGCCGCGTCCACCGCGGCGCGCCGCAGCCGACCGCCGATGCTCGACGAGGTCGCCGCGGCGCTGGTCGGCATGGGCTGGAAGCCCAACGAGGCCGACAACGCGGTCGCCGAGCTGACGGTCGGTCCCGGGATCACCCTCGAGGCGCTGTTGCGGAGCGCGCTGCGCAACATGCCGCGGTAAGGTCGGCTCCTCGGAAATATGGCGCGCAAGAAGCACATCGATGGCCCCGCGGAGACGTCCGCGGTCGCGATCGTCGACGACAGCGGTGGCGAGCGCGAGCTGGCCGCGGTCGAGCGCACCACCGAGCGGGCGTGGCAGGCGGCGCTGCGGCCGCGCACGTTCGACGACTACATCGGCCAGAAGGATCTGATCGACAACCTCCGCGTCAGCGTCCGCGCCGCGCGCGAGCAGGGCTGGCCGCTCGATCACTTCCTGTTCGCCGGGCCGCCCGGCCTCGGCAAGACCACGCTCGCCAACGTCATCGCCAACGAGCTCGGCGTCAACCTGGTCGTCACCAGCGGCCCGGCGATCGATCACAAGGGCATGCTGGCGTCGCTGCTCACCTCGCTCGGCGAGCGCGACGCCCTGTTCATCGACGAGATCCACCGGCTGTCGCCGATCGTCGAGGAGAACCTCTATCCGGCGATGGAGGACTTCCGCTTCGACCTGTTCATCGGCGACGGGCCCCACGCCAAGGCGATGACGATCCAGCTGCCGCGCTTCACGCTGCTCGGCGCGACCACGCGCATGGGCCTCCTGTCGCCGCCGCTGCTCGATCGCTTCGGCTTCCACTGGCAGCTCCGCTACTACGACCTCACCGACATGACCGCGATCGTCCGCCGCAGCGCGCGGCTGATCGCGGTGCCGGTCGACGACGGCGGCGCCCTCGAGATCGCGCGGCGGTCGCGCGGCACGCCGCGCATCGCCAACCGGCTGCTGCGCCGGGTCCGCGACTTCGCGGCCGTCGAGGGCAACCTCACGATCGACGCCAAGGTCGCGGCCGGGGCTCTCGATCGCCTCGCGGTCGATCACGCCGGGCTCGACAGCCTCGATCGCGGCTACCTCGCGGTGGTGTGCGAGCGGTTCGACGGCGGCCCGGTCGGCGTCGACGCGATCGCGGCGTCGCTGTCCGAGGAGCGCGGCACCCTCGAGGAGGTGGTCGAGCCGTTCCTGCTCCAGGTCGGCTTCATCGCGCGCACGCCGCGCGGCCGGGTCGCGACCGCGGCCGGCTACGGCCACATCGGCCTGACCGCGCCCGCCAAGGCGCCGTCGGGCGGCGCCAGCCAGGGTCGACTGTTTTAGCATTGACGTGACGCTGGCCACGGTGGTCGGGCCGCCGCGGGTGTAGTGATGGGGCAATGAATCATCGCCTAGGCCTCCGGTTCGCCCTGTCCTTGTCCTTTGCTGCCGCGCTCGCCGGATGCGGCGAAGACAGCGTGTCGCTCGACGATCTCGCCAACGCCTACGTGGACGCGTCCTGCGCGCGCCTGGTCCGCTGCGGTCGCTACGCCGACGTGGCGTCGTGCAAGGCATCGGCGCAGCTCGACCTCGCGGAGATCCGCGCCAGTGTCGATGCCGGCCGCACCTCCTACGACGGCGACAAGGCCGCGGCGTGCCTCGACGCCCTGCGCGGCGCGTCTTGCGACGTGACCGACGCCGACAACCGCGCCGACGTCCCCGCGTGCGAGGAGATCTTCCGCGGCACCGTCGCCGATGGCGGCGAGTGCTTCGACGACGACGAGTGCCTCAGCGACTCGTGCAACATCCCCGACTGCGGCATGGCGTGCTGCGCGGGCGTGTGCGATCCGACGGTCGCGATCCCGCCGCCCGCGGCGGTCGGCCAGTCGTGCGCGCAGGTCGACTGCGTCGACGGCGCGTTCTGCAGCGAGACCAACATCTGCACCGCGCTGATCGCGGTCGGCTCGCCGTGCAGCGGCGGTGGCGAGTGCACCTACGGCGCGTACTGCACCGAGGCCGGCACCTGCGCCGACGCCCCCGGGCGCGGCCAGCCGTGCCCCGACGGCGAGTGCAGCGACATCGGCGATCGCTGTGACACCACGCTCCCCGCGCCGACCTGCGTCGCGCTGTCGAAGCGCGGCGACGCGTGCCCCGAAGGCTTCGAGGGCCTGTTCGCGTGTCAGGCGCCGTACCGGTGCGACCCGACCGCGCTGACCTGCGGCGATCCGCCCGCGGTGGGCGCCGCCTGCACGTTCTTCTGCGCGGCCGGCGCGTTCTGCAACGACGCCGACGTGTGCGAGGCGACCAAGGCCGACGGCCAGCCGTGCACGGGCAGCAACGAGTGCGGCAACGACAGCTTCTGCGATCAGGAGCTGACGACCCCGGTCTGCGTCGGCGACACCGTCTGCGGCCTCTGAGCTGACCGTCAGACGAACGGTCGCGGCGGCTTCAAGCGCTTCCACAGGAACGCGACGAAGGCCTCGCGGGTGCGCGCGGGGTTGGCGGGGAGGAAGGTGTCGGGGACCTCGGCGAGCGCGGCGTGCAGCGCGGCGCGGGGCAGCCGCGCGGTCAGGGCGTCGTCGAGAGCGGCGACCCGAGGGGCGCGGGCGGCGAGGGCGTGGGGCTGCGTCGCGAAGGTGGTTCGGCGCGGCGCGTCCTCGGACAGGCGGCGCCACGCGTACTGGAACGTCAGCGCCGCGCCGTGATCGATCAGCCACGGCACGCCGCCGTGGATGAGGATGTTGGGGTTGGCCGCGGTGCGATCGACGTTGCCGACCAGGCCGTCGAGCCACAGGATGCGCGCCGCGGTGTCGTCGTCGAGGGCGGCGAGATCGGCCGGCGTCGCGACCCGGGCGCGATCGAGGAACGCGAAGGCGAGGTTGACGCCGTGGCTCGCGGCGATCAGCGTCTGCAGCTCCCAGTCGGGATCGTCGTTCACCATCGTCGCGTCGATCGCGATCGGCGCGCGGGCCGGGACCCGGAGGCCGAGCCGCTCGGCCAGCGCCGCGACCACCAGCTCGGCGACCAGCGGGCCCGGGCCCTGGGCGGCGCCGCGCAGCTTCACCAGCCAGCGCTGGCCATCGTCGGCGAGCGCGACGATCGGCAGCGAGCTGCCGTGACGCTCGGCGCGCACCACCCGCACCGCCCGCAGCATCCTAGTTCGTCACGGGCTTGCGGTGGGCGGTGGCCTTGCGCGCGAGGGCGCGGGCCTCGCGGCTGCTGCGCTTGTCGGCGAGGCCGGGGTGCAGCGCCATCAGCCGATCGCCGACCGCCGCGGCGACGGCGTCGCGATCGCGCGCGACGTCGATCAGCACCGCGCCGCGCGCGACGATGGTCGCCTGGTCGGCGCTGGCCAGCGCCTCGATCCGATCGATCAGCGCGTCGCGCAGCGCGGTGGGATCGAGGCCGTCGAGCACGGCGCGCGCGGTGGCGCGCTTGAGCAGCGCCGGACGATCCTCGAGGAACGCCAAGAGCGCGGGGATCGCGGCGGGGCCGACCGCGGCGAGGGCGCCGCCGATGATGTCGGGCCGCCACGCCTCCTCGTACGCGAGCAACAGCGCGTGGAGGCCGCGGACGTCGCCGAGGTGGCCGAGCGCGTAGGCGGCGGTGACCGCGAGCTCGGCGTGGTCGTGGCGGCGGGTCAGCGCGGCGATGAAGGTGTCGACGCTGTCGGCGTCGCCGAGCCGGCCGAGGGCGCGGCCCGACGCGTCGCGGACGTCCTTGGCGACGTCGCCCGCGAACGAGATCCGCAACAGCGGGATCGCCTCGACGTCACCGAGATCGGCGAGGCGGCCGGCGGCCTGCTCGCGGGTCTCCTTGGCGGCGGCGTTGAGCAGCGTGTCGCGCAGCTCGTCGCGGGCGCGGCGATCGCCGTGATCGTTGCCGGCCAGGCGGCCGAGCGCGGCCCGCGCCATCCCGCGCACCGTGTGATCGGCGTGGCGCTCGGCGGCGGCGGCGAGCGCGGCGCGGGCGCCCGGCAGCGTCAGGCCCTCGAGCACGCGCAGCGCGGTGATCGTCGCCATCCGCGGCGGCGCGGTGCGGCCGCGGCGCTTGCCGACGCCGTCCTCGAGGAGCGCCTGGGCCTCGGCCAGCGCGCGCTCGGGGTAGCGCCGCGCCGCCAGCGCGACGAACGGCGACGCGCTGCCGTCGGCCCAGGTCGGGAACACCTCGCCGAGCAGGACCTCGGCCGGGACCTGCTCGTAGAAGCGGGCGTAGCGGGTGGCGGCCTCGAACCGGTTGAGCTCGCCGCGCGCGACCATGGCCGCGAGCGCGGTGGGCGCGTGCAGCGTGTCGCTCGCGCGCACGTACACGCTGGCGTACATCGGCGACGCCTCGAGCGTCGCGCGATCGATCGCCGCGGCGCCGACCAGCCGCGCCAGCGCGATGCCGAGCACCTGGTGCAGCTTGATCAGATCGTCGAGGCGATCGCTGGCCTCGTCGCGAGCCGCGAGCTGCACCAGCGCGTCGGCCTGCTTGGCCAAGGACAGCTCGCGCAGCCGCGCCGCCAGCGGCTCGACGCGGCGCGACGTCACCGACGTCAGCCCCGCGAACAGCAGCGCCGCCAGCTCCTCGCGGACCTCGCCGAGCGCGATCGCCGCGGTCGACAGGCCCATCGCCCGCGCGGTGATCGCCCAGTGGGCGCGCGGACCGCCGCTCGCCGCCGCCGCCACGATCTTGCGCGAGCCGCGGGCCGGATCGACGACGATCACGCTGCGCAGCTCGAGGCCGTGACGGCCGTCGACGACCACCGCGAGCGGCGCGATCGTCGGCAGCGCGCCGTCGAGCCCGGCGTCGCCGATCACCGCGACCAGCTGGACCCCGGCCAGCGCGGTGGCGACCCGATCGGCGACCCGATCGTCGTCGGGCAAGAAGATCGCGGCGCCCGCGGCGTCGACCAGCTGCAGCCGGCCGCGATCGGCGATCACCATGTCGCACGCGATCGTCACCGGCAGCGTGTCGGGCGCGAACACGTCCTTGCGGTGATCCTGCAGCGCCGCGATCGCGGCCTTGACGTCGGGCAGCGCGGTCGCGCGCAGCCGCGCCAGCTCGGCGGCGGTGAGGGTCGCGCGGGTCGGGGCGTCGAGATCGAGCCGGCGCGGCGAGTACGACGGATACAAGCTGCCGGCGGCGTCGGGCAGCACGTGGCCGGCGTAGCTCGGCTTGGGCGGCGTCCGCTTGGCGAGGAAGCGCGGCAGGATCTGCTTCTCGGCGTAGTGGGCGCCGGTCGCCAGCTCGACGAAGCGGCTCTCGCGGATCACGTAGTCGTCGGCGGTCTCGCGGGTGACGAACGCGACCTCGACCAGCGCCAGGCCGGTCACCGGCGCCCGATCCTTCTTCGTCCAGGTCTTGCCGATCAGCTCCTCGACGTGGCGATCGTCGATCGCCTCGCCGGCGAGGTGCTTATCGAGCTTGCGCGCGGTCAGCACCAGATCGCCGAGCAGCTCGGCGTAGCCGGCCTCGTCGAAGGTCGCGCCGCGACCGCGGGCTCCCGCCAGCAGATCGGCCAGCGCGATGGTCTTGGCCGACAGCCGCCGCAGCTTGTGCTCGCGCAGGTTCTCGCCGAGCGCGCGGATCTGCACCGCGCGATCGTCGGCCATCGCCGCGACCCCGGCGACCGCGAGCTCGCGCACCAGCGTGCCGACCTGGGCCACGCCCTGGCGCATCAGGTCGCCGGCGTCGACCTTGCCCTGCTTGATCGACTTCTTCTTGCCGTCGGGCAGCGCGCCCGCAGGCGCGGCGTCGGACACCGCGAACCCGTCGGGCGCGCGCGACCACGCGACCAGGAGCGCCGCGGCGTGCTTGCAGAACGGTCGGCTGCGCGCCGCCATGCACGAGCACCGCGCGCGCGGGCCCTTGTCGTCGAAGATGATCTGGACCTTGTAGACCTGGCTGCCCGCGGCGTCGGCGTAGAGCTTGCGATCGTGACGCGCCAGATGCGCGAGGCCGCCGTCGTCGAAGATCCGCGCGCCCTTGGCCAGCTCGCCGCTGTCGGTGACGATCGCGCGCAGCTCCGGGAGCCCCAGCGAAGGAACCTGCGCGTCCGCCACGACCGTAGGTGTACTCTGGACCGATGCGGCTTGTCGTGATCTCGGCGATCCTGTTGCAGGCGGCGGCGTGTGGCGGCGGCGACCCCGCCAACCCGGGCGTCGACGGCGGCGGCGACGCCGCGGGTGATCCGTGGGTGGTGCTGCTCGAGCGCGAATGGACGCTCGCGCCTGGCACCGAGGACATGCCGCGGGCGATGCGCACGCTCGACGAGGATCTCTACGTCCGCGCGATCCGGCCGCTGGCCCCGCCCGGCACCCACCACACCCTGCTCGGGCTGGTCACGCCGTCGGGTGGCGATCCGGGCACCAGCCCCGACGGACTGATCTACGCGTCGGGGGTCGGCACCGACGCGCTGGTCATGCCGCCCGGCGTCGGGTTTCGGCTCGAGGCCGGCAAGGTGCTGAGCCTGCAGCTCCATCTCTACAACGTCGGCGAGGCGCCGCTGTCGGGCACGTCGGGCATCGAGGTGCTCTTGACCACGCCCGATCAGATCGACGAGCTCGCCGAGATCGTCCTCGCCGGGCCGGCGTCGCTGTCGATCCCGCCGGGCATCCACACCATCAGCGGCACCTGCACCGCCGGCACGCCGCAGACCGTGTTCGCGGTGTTCCCGCACATGCACCAGCTCGGCACCCACTTCCGCACGCTCGCCAACACCGCGGCCGGGCAGATCGTCCTGCACGACGACGACTACCGCTTCGAGGAGCAGCGGATCGATCCGATCGATCCGATCGCGCTGGTGCCGCGCGACACCATCACGACCGAGTGCACGTGGAACAACACCGGCACCACGACCGTCGGCTTCGGCAGCAGCAGCGACACCGAGATGTGCTTCTCGATCCTGTTCCGCTACCCGGCCTCGGGCGGCGGCTACTGCGGCAGCTGACTACCTCGGCGGCAGCGCATAGAGGCAGGCGCCCGCTTGCGGACAGGCGCGCACGAACGGACTGACGTCGATCACCGCGAGCGTGGTGCCGATGTAGCGGGCGTCGAGAGGCTGGCTGAGCTCGCGCGAGCCGGTCGGGAAGATCGCGAGCAGTCGCGGCAGCGGCGCGGGTTGGCCGGTCGCGGTGCGCGCCTCGAGCAGCACCTCGAACGCGCGATCGGCCACGTCGGCGGTGCGCTCGACGCGGAGCGTGGGTCGCTGGGCCGGCACCCGCACCACCTCGTCGTCGGTCGCGGGCGGCGGCAGCGCGGCGGCGTCGACCTGCGGCAGCGCGAGCGTCGCGGTGGTACACGCGGGCGCGGTACACGCGGGCATCGCGCCCCACCGGCCGAGGCGCTCGGCGACGTGATCGGCGCCGTCGCGCGGCACCAGGTGCAGCTGGTTGGCGTGCCAGTTGGCCCACACGCTGTAGCCGTCGAAGAAGTCGAGGCCGAGGGTGCCGGCGATGGCGCCGTCGCGCCAGCGGCGGTCGCTGTACGGCACGAACAGGACGTCGTCGCGGCGGATCGTTCCCAGGTCGACCTGCGTCGCGACGCCGCCGCGGTCGACCTTGCGCGCCGCGGCGGTCTCGTCGACCAGCTCGTGCGCGAGCGGCACCTCGGTCAGGCCGACGTCGCCCCACCGCGCGCGGTCGAGCTGGCTGACGTCGTCGCCGAGATCGAGGTGCATCGTCACGTCGTGGCCGTTGATCGTCGCGGTGGCGAGGCGGCGGTGGACCG
>JAYTAJ010000359.1:0-9937 GCA_043737575.1 Myxococcales bacterium
GTCACCGCGAACGCGGTGAGGGTCGGCACCAGGGCGCCGCCCTTCTTGAACACGTAGCCGCGGTCCTGGATGGTCTGGATGATCGACGCGTAGGTCGACGGCCGACCGATGCCGCGGTCCTCGAGCTCCTTCACCAGGCTGGCCTCGGTGAAGCGGAACGGCGGCTGGGTGGTGTGCTCCTTGGCCTCGGCCGCGATCGTCGCGATCTTGTCGCCGGTCGCGAGCGGCGGCAGGAACTTCTCCTGATCCTCGAGCTCGGCGTCGGGATCGTCGGTGCCCTCGACGTAGGCGCGGAGAAAGCCAGGGAAGGTGAGGACCTTGCCCGACGCGGTCAGCACCGCGCGCGCCGGCCCCGCGGGCGCGCCCGCGACCGTCGGCAGCTCGGCGTGCATGCGGACCTGGGTGCGCTCGCCGGTCGCGTCCTTCATCTGCGACGCGACCGTGCGCTTCCAGATCAGATCGTAGAGCTTGAACTGATCTTCCTCGAGCTGATCCTTCACCGACTCGGGGGTGCGGAACGCCTCGCCGGCCGGGCGGATCGCCTCGTGGGCCTCCTGCGCGCCCTTCACCTGCTTGGTGTAGACCCGGGCCTCGGCCGGCAGGTACTCGGCGCCGAACAGGCTCTCGACCTGGCTGCGCGCCGCGGCGAGCGCCTCGACCGACAGCGTCGTCGAGTCGGTACGCATGTACGTGATGAAGCCGTTCTCGTACAGCCGCTGCGCGGTGCGCATCGTCCGCTGCGCGGTGAAGCGCAGCTTGCGCGCCGCCTCCTGCTGCAACGACGACGTGATGAACGGCGCGTAGGGCTTCTGCGTGAAGGGCTTCTTCACGACGTCGGACACCGCGGTCGCCGCCGCCGGCAGCACCTTCGCCAGCGCCTCGGCGAGGTCCTTGCTGACCTGCAGCACCTGCGCCGCGCGGGCGTGGTCGGACAGCGCGCCGCTCGACGCGTCGAAGTCCTTGCTCGTCGCGATCCGGCGGCCGAACACCTCGACCACCTCGGCGGCGATCGTCAGCTCGGTGCCGACCGGCGACACCTGCGCGGTCAAGCCGTAGTAGCTGCCGCTGCGGAACGCCAGGCGCAGGCGCTCGCGCTCGACGATGAGGCGGGTCGCGACCGACTGCACGCGCCCGGCCGACAGCCGGGGCGCGATCTTGCGCCACAGGACCGGCGACACCTCGTAGCCGTACAGGCGATCGAGGATGCGGCGCGCCTCCTGGGCCTCGACCAGCTTGCCGTCGATGCGGCGCGGGTGCGCGATCGCGTGCTTGATCGCCTTCTCGGTGATCTCGTGGAACACCATGCGGTGCATCGGGATGTCGGGCTTGAGCACCTCGTTCAAGTGCCACGCGATCGCCTCACCCTCGCGATCCTCGTCCGTCGCCAGGTACAGCTCCGAGGCGTCGGCGAGCAGATCCTTCAGCTTCTTGACCTGGGCCTTCTTCTCGGCCGGCACGACGTACAGCGGCTGGAAGCCGTGCTCGACGTCGACGCCGGTGCGGGCCCACGCCTTCTTCTTGTACGCGTCGGGGATCTCGTCGGCGCTCGACGGCAGGTCCCGGATATGACCGATCGACGACTCGACGACGGCGCTGCCGCCGAGAAATCGGCTGATGGTCTTCGCCTTCGCCGGCGACTCTACGATGATGAGTGGTTTCCCCACGGCGGTTGGCACTACACGAGCTGATCGCAAATTAGCCACACCTTTTTTCTCGCGGCCTTTACTTACGCGACGTTCGCCGTGCGTACAACCGGCGACGGGACGATAGAGTGCGTCATGACCCGGTGGATCGATCCCGACGTCACCGTGGTCGGCGGGGGCATGGCGGGGACCGAGGCGGCGTGGCAGCTCGCCGAGCGCGGCTTCAACGTCGCCCTGTGCGAGAGCAAGCCGTCGGCGATGTCGCCGGCGCACCAGACCCCGCTGCTCGGCGAGCTGGTGTGCTCGAACTCGCTGCGATCGAACGACGTCGCGACCCCGGCCGGGCTGCTCAAGCGCGAGCTGCGCGGCGCCGGATCGCTGGTGATCGCGTGCGCCGATCGCCACCGCGTCCCCGCCGGCAACGCGCTGGCGGTCGATCGCTTCGCGTTCGGCCGCGCGATCACCGTCGCGCTGGCGCTGCACCCGCGGATCCGGATCGAGCGGCGGCCGATCGAGGCGATGCCCGACGGCCCGGTGATCGTCGCGACCGGACCGCTGACCAGCGGGCCGATCGGCGAGCTGATCCGCCGTCACCTCGGCGGCGACCGCATGTACTTCTACGACGCGATCGCGCCGATCGTCGCCGCCGACTCGATCGATCACGATCACGCGTTCCGGGCGTCGCGGTGGAACAAGGAGAGTGATCCCGCGATCACCGGCGCCGCGCCGGGTGGCTCGGGCGACGACGGCGACGCGTCGGCCGCGATCGGCGACTACATCAACTGTCCGATCGACGAGCCGACCTACCGCGCGTTCGTCGCCGCGGTGAACGCCGGCCGCCAGGTCACGCCCCACGAGTTCGAGGAGCCGCGCTACTTCGAGAGCTGCCTGCCGATCGAGGTGATGGCGGCGCGCGGCGACGACACGCTGCGCTTCGGGCCGATGCGCCCGGTCGGCCTCACCGATCCCAGGACCGGGCGCTGGCCGTTCGCGGTCGTGCAGCTCCGCCCCGAGAACCGCTACCTCACCGCGTACAACCTGGTCGGCTTCCAGACCCGCCTCGCGTACCCCGAGCAGCAGCGCATCTTCGCGATGGTGCCCGCGCTCGCCAACGCCGAGTGGCTGCGCTTCGGATCGATCCACCGCAACACCTACGTCGATGCGCCGCGCCTGCTCGGCGCCGGCTTCGCGCTGCACGATCAGCCGCAGCTGCGGCTCGCCGGGTTGCTGACCGGCGTCGAGGGCTACATCGAGTCGTGCGCGATGGGGCTCCTGTGCGCGCGGCTGTTCGCCGACGAGCGCGCCGGCCGCGCCCACGCGGTGCCGCCGCCGACGACGATGATGGGCGCGCTGTACCTCCACGTCCGCACGCCGCGCGGACCGAAGGAGCGCTACGCGCCGACCAACGTCAACTTCGGCCTGTTGCCGCCGGCGCCGAAAGGCAAGCGGCGCTCGAAGGAGCTGCGCCGCACCGAGCAGATCGAGCGCGCGGTCGCCGACTTCGACGGCTGGATCGCGACCCACGGGCAGGGCGCGTCGGCTTGAGGCGACCCGCGGTGCTGGCGGGGCTGGTCGCGCTGATCGCGTGCCGCCGCACCACCGATCTCGCGTCGCCGATCGCGCCGCTGCCGTTCGAGGTCGTCGCCGCCGTCGTCGAGCCGGCCGCGCCGATCGATCCGCGGCCGCGCCAGCGCGTCGACGTCCGCTACGACGCCGACGCCGACGCCTGGGACGTCACCTGGACGTTCGTCGAGCCGACGCCCGGCATCCTGTTCGATCGCCGCAATCCGCGGTTCCGTCACGGCGGCTGGACCCCCGGGCCCGGCCTGCGGTGGTCGATCGAGCGCGACGACGAGGTGCTGCGGCCGCTCGACGGCGTCGAGCGCACGAGCTTCGCGGTGCGGTTCGCGACCGACGACACCAGCCGCCTGCGGGCGCCGCCGCTGCACTTTCGCTGGCGCGACGGCGGCCGGTTGCTGTTCACCGGCAGCCTCGGCGTGCACGCGCTGCGCTGCGCCGACGAGCGCTGCGATCGCCGCGACGTCGGCACCGAGCGATCGTGGGAGCTGTCGGCGAGCGACGGCCGCGGCCTGCGCATCCTCGACGCCAGCGGCCGCGGCGCGCTGCGCTGGGCCGAGCCGGCCGGCGAGCTGCGCGGCACGTATCTCTACGCGGGGGATCAGCCCGCGGTCGAGGCCGGCGGCGCGATCACGATCACCGACGCTGGCATCCCGGCCTGGCTCGCCGCTGAGACCGCGCGCCACCTGACGCCGCTGCTCGCGAGCTACGCGGCGCGGACCGGGCTGGCGCTGCCGTTTCGTCCGCTGGTGCTGATCTCGCGCGGCGCGCGGACCGGGCGCGGGCGCGGCGTCCGCGGTCGCACGCTGCCGGCGCTGATGCAGCTCGAGGCCGACGGCGGCGGCTGGGATCGCCAGAGTCGCGCCGCCCAGCGGCAGTGGTTCGAGCTGCTCGCCCACGAGGCGTTTCATTTCTGGAACAGCCAGGTCGCGCGGCGCGCCGACGTCCGCGACGAGTGGTGGAGCGAGGGCGCGTCGTCGTACGTCGCCGGGCTCGCGCTGCGTGACGCCGGGTTCCTCGATGAGCGGCGCTACACCTGGCGGGTGCTGCGCGCCGCCAACGCGTGCCTCGCGACGCTGCGCGGGCCGCTCCACGACGAGGGCGCCGAGGCCAGCTACTACACCTGCGGCGAGCTGATCCACTTCGTGGTCGATCGTCGCCTCGCCGCGACCGGCGGCGTGTTCCCGATCTACGCCGCGCTGTTCGCGGACGCCCAGGTCCGCGGCACGTACACCACCGCCGACTTCGTCGCGCTGGTCACCGCCGCCGACGCCGCGCTCGCCGCCGACCTCACGCCGATCCTCGAGCGCGGGCTCGGCGCCGCGCCCGCCGCGCGGGTGCAGCGCCTGCTCGCCGACGCCGGCGTTGCGACCCGCGCGACCGCCGCGACGCGGTTGCAGCTCGTGCGGTCTGCTACCGTCACGCCATGAGGCTGCTTGGCAAGCTCGCGATCGTGACCGGCGCGACCAGCGGCATCGGCGCCGCCACCGCGCGGGCGCTGGCGAAGGAGGGCGCCGCGGTCGTCGGCTTCGGGCGGCGCGGCGCCCGCGGTCCGATCGCGCGGCCCGAGGCCGGCCAGATCGCGATCGCCCACCTCGACATCACCGACGAGGACGCGGTGAAGGCGCGCTTCGCCGAGCTGGCGGCGCCCGACGTCGTGGTGTGCGCGGCCGGGTCGGGCGTGTTCGCGCCGATCCACACCGCGACCGTCGCCGATCTGCGCGCGATGCTCGACACCCACGTCGTCGGCACGTTCGTGTGCGTGCGCGAGGCGCTGCGCCGCATGCAGCCCGAGCGCCGCGGCCACATCGTCGCGATCGCGTCGGTCGCCGCCGACCGCGCGTTCCCCGAGTGCGGCGGCTACACCGCGGCCAAGGCCGGGCAGCGCGGCCTGATGCGGGTGCTCGCCGAAGAGGCGCGGCCCTACGACATCCGGGTCACGACGGTCCAGGCCGGCGCCACCGACACGCCGATCTGGGACGATCGCCCCGGCTTCGATCGCACGAAGATGCTCCGCCCCGACGACATCGCCGGCATGATCGTCGCGCTGGTCGCGCGCCCCGGCATCGCCGTCGAGGAGCTGACCGTCATGCCTCCGGCTGGGGCGCTGTAGATGGTGCCGTCGGGCGCGGTCCCCCGGTCGGGGTGAGGCCGCGGCGCCGCCGACCTCCCGCCGAGGTGATGCGGCCGTGGCATCGATGGCGTCGAGGATCGCAGGCGCGAATCCTGTGTCACCATCGCGCGTCTCACCCGACGCCTTCACGCCGCCGCCCGAGTTCGACGACTACCTCCTGGTGCGCCCGCTGGGAGTGGGGCGCATGGGCCAGGTCTATCTCGCGGAGGACACCGTCCTCGCCCGCGCGGTGGCGATCAAGTTCATCGCCGGCGTGCCCGATCTGACGGCGCGGCGCCGCTTCTTGCTCGAGGCCCGCGCGACCGCGCGCATCCAGCACCCCAACGTCGTCAGCGTCTACCGGGTCGGCGAGGTCGCCGATCATCCGTACCTGGTCAGCGAGCTGATCCGCGGCCACGCCCTCGACGAGCTGCGGCGCGACCGCGGGTGGGGCGAGGTCCTCGCGCTCGGCGTCGAGCTGGCGCGCGGCCTGGCCGCGGCGCATCGGCGCGGCGTCGTCCACTGCGACATCAAGCCGAAGAACGTGATGATCACCGACGACGGCGTGCCCAAGCTCGTCGACTTCGGGCTGGCCCGGGTGGTCCAGGATCGCGACGCCAGCCGCCCCGGTCTGGTCGGCACGCCCGACTACATGGCGCCCGAGATCTGGCGCGGCGACGAGCCGTCGCGTCGGTCCGACGTCTATGCGCTGGGCGTGCTGCTGTTCGAGCTGTGCTGCGGGCGGACGCCGTTCGCCGACGTCGCGGCCGGCGAGCTGACGCGGGTGGTCACCGCGGGCGCGGCGCCGTCGGTGCGCGACCGCGCGCCCGCCACCGATGCGCGGCTCGCGTCGATCGTCGATCGCTGCCTCGAGCGCGATCCCGAGCGCCGCTATCCCAGCGGCGATGAGCTGCGCGACGCCCTCGAGCAGCTGGCGCGCCAGCGCGACGCCAGCGCGGCGCCGATCGGCAACCCGTACCGCGGCCTGCGCCCGTTCGAGGCCGCGCATCGCGCGATGTTCTTCGGCCGCAGCCTCGAGATCGGCTCGATCGTCGCGCGGCTGCGCAGCGAGGCGATGGTGATCGTCGCGGGCGACTCCGGCGTCGGCAAGTCGTCGCTGATCCGCGCCGGCGTGGTGCCGGCGATCGTCGACGGTGACCTCGCGCTCGGCCTCGCGTTCACCGCGGTGACGATGGTGCCGGGCGCGCAGCCGCTCGCGACCCTGGCGGCCGCGCTCGACGAGCCGACGCTGGTCGACGCGCTGGCCGCCGATCCCGGGGCGCTGTCGCGGGCGCTGCACCGACGCGCGGGCGGCGGCGGCATCGTGCTGTTCCTCGATCAGCTCGAGGAGCTGGTCACGCTCGGTGACGCGGCCGAGGTCGCGGCGCTGGCTGCTGGGCTGGCCCGACTCAGCGACACCGGGCCGCGGGTCCGCGTCGTCGCGACCGCGCGCGCCGACTTCTTGTCGCGGCTCGCGGCGCTGCCGCAGCTCGGCCCCGAGCTGGCGCGGCTCCTGTACTTCGTCGCGCCGCTGCCGCGCGAGCGGCTGCGCGAGGTGATCGTCGGGCCCGCGGTGGCGGCCGGGGCGCGGTTCGCGTCCGACGCGATGGTGACGACCTTGGTCGAGGCGACCGCGTCGGCGGGGAGCGGTGGCCTGCCGCTCCTGTCGTTCGCGCTCGCGGCCTTGTGGGCAGAGCGCGAGGTCGAGACCGGCGTGATCGGCGAGGCGTCCTTGGCCGCGGTCGGCGGCGTCGACGGCGCGCTGGCCCGCCACGCCGATGCCGTGCTCGGCGGGTTGCCCGCGGGCGGCCGCGCGGTCGCGCGTCGGCTGCTGTTGCGCCTGGTGACGACCGCGGGCACCCGGGCCCGGCGCCCGGCCGACGCGCTGGTCACCGATGGCGCCGACCTGCGCGTGATCGAGGCGCTGGTGCGCGGCCGCTTGCTGGTGATCCACGACGCCGCCGACGGCGAGCCGCAGTACGAGCTGGCCCACGAGGTGCTCGTCACCGGCTGGGCGACGCTGCGCGAGTGGCTCGAGCTCGACGGCGAGCGCCGCGCCCAGCACGAGCGGCTCGGCGCCGCGGCGATCGAGTGGCAGCGCCTCGGTCGTCGCGCCGACGCCAGCTGGCGCGGGGGCCAGCTCGCCGCCGCGGCCGCGCTCGATCCCGCGACGCTCACCGCGGTCGAGCGCGACTTCGTGCGCGCGTCGCTGCGCGCCGATCGCCGCCGCCGCTGGGTCGGGCGCGCGCTGGTGCTGGCGGTGCTCGGCGTGATCGTCGCCGGCTACGTCGGGCTGCGCTGGCAGGCCCAGCGCCGCGTCGATCGCGCGGTCGCGATCGAGCTGGTCGCGGCGGATCAGGCCCACGCCGACGCCGACGCCGCGGTCGCGATCGCCCGCGCCGCCGCCACCGTCGCCTTCGCCGCCTTCGATCGCGGCGACCACGAGGCCGGTGAGGCCGACTGGCGCCGCGCGCTCGACGCTCGCGCCGACGCCGATCGCGGCCTCCGCGAGGCCGCGGGGCGCCTCGAGGCCGCGCTCGCCCGCGATCCGGCGCGCACCCGCGTCCGCGCCCGGCTCGGCGACACGCTGTACCAGCGCGCGGTGCTGGCCGAGGCGACGCACGATCTCGCGCTGCGCGACGAGCTGCTCGCGCGCTTGCCCGCCTACGATCCCGACGGGGTCCGCCGCGCCCGCTGGCGCGCCCCCGGTCGGCTCGCCGTCACCACGCCGCCCGGCTCCGCGGTCACCGTCGAGCCCGGCGCGATCGGGGTCGGCGACGGCGCCGTCGAGCTCGCCCTCGCGCCCGGCAGCTACGTCGTCACCGCGACCAGCGCGGCCGGGGTCCGGGTCGGCGCGCCGATCGCGATCCGTCGCGACGCGCTCACGACGCTGGCGTTGACGCCGCCGCCGCCGGTGGTGACCCTGCCGGGCTTCGTCTTCGTCCCGGCTGGCGATGTCGGGTTCGGCGCCGCCGGCAACGAGGACGTCCGCCGCAACTTCCTGTACGCGCCGCCGCTCCACGATCGCCACGTCGACGGGTTCCTGATCGCGATCGACGAGGTGACGATCGGCGACTGGCTGCGCTTCGTCGACGCCCAGCCGCCCGATCGCCGCGACGCGCTGACGCCGCGCGCCGAGGCCAAGGTCGGCACCAGCGGCGCCTTCGCGCTGACCCGCACCGCCGACGGCTGGGCGATCGCGATGCAGCCCGCCGATCGCGCCTATCGCGCCGGCTGGGGCGAGCCGATCGTCTACCCCGGCCGCCCCGACCACGCGCGCCAGGACTGGCGCCGCTTCCCGATCGCCGCGATCACCGCGACCGACGCCGAGGCCTACGCCGCCTGGCTCGACGCCAGCGCGATCGTGCCGGGCGCCCGCCTGTGCACCGAGCTCGAGTGGGAGCGCGCCGCCCGCGGCGTCGACGGTCGCGGCACGCCGACCGGCGCGACCCTCGAGCTGGCCGACGCCAACCTCGCCGCGACCCACGGCCACGAGCTGATGGGCCCCGACGAGGCCGGCAGCCACCCGCGCTCGACCAGCGTATTCGGCGTGCGCGATCTGGCAGGCAACGCCTACGAGTGGACCCGGGCGTCACCCGGCGACGGCTTCGTCCTGCGCGGCGGCAGCTTTTTCCACGATCGCCTCACCGCCCACCTCGCCAACCGCAACGAGTCGGTGGCGAGCCTCCGCGATCCCGCGGTCGGCATGCGGCTGTGCGCGACGCCACGCCGCCCCGAAAACTAGCGACGACGCCACTACGCGACGCGCTCAGGTGGACGAACCACGTCGCAACGGTTCGTTTCAACAGGAGTGGCGTCATGCTGGATCTTCGTCTCTTGGCCGTCGCGGTGTGCACCGCCGGCTGCATCGGCAGCGAGCTCGATCTCGACGTCGCGAGCCAGGCGCTCGCGCACGACAACGGCGTCGGCCTCAACGGCGTGCGACTCAACGGCGTGCGGCTCAACGGCGTGAGCCTCAACGGGGTGCGACTCAACGGCGTGCGCCTCAACGGCGTGCGGCTCAACGGCGTGAGCCTCAACGGCTCGACCTTGACCGCGACCGAAGCGGGTGTGTCGGTCCCCGACGGCGAGCTGATCGGCTCGCTGTGGCCCGGCGAGCTGTCCGACGGCACCGAGCTGTCGGTGCGCCTCGACGCCATCGACCGCGGCACCGGCGATCACGCCGACGTCACGACCTATCACGTCAGCTATCCGACCGCGGCCGGCTGGGTCGACCCGTGCGACGGCGCGGGCGCGCTCGCCGTGGGCGGGACCTGGAGCTACGAGCAGGGCACGCCGCAGGGCGGCAGCTACCGTCCGAACGCCTCGGAGTTCACGCTCGCGTGTCGCGGCTTCGCGATCGCGAAGTGCGTCGAGCTCGGCTACAAGCCGTGGCTCGAGCGGTCCGCCCATCTCGCCGCGTGCACGCGCGCGCTGCGCGCCGACTTCTGCGGCGACGGCACGACGTACACCGTCGACGGCACGACGATCAACCTCCACGATCGGGACGGCGTCCAGCTCGACGAGGCGGCGTGGCCGCTCGAGGCGCGGTGGAGCGCGAACGGCGCCACCTGCATCGACGAGCCCGAGGCGACGCGGTTCT
>JAYTAJ010000360.1:0-1821 GCA_043737575.1 Myxococcales bacterium
GATCGAGTGGGCGTACGACGACGTGCCCGCGGCGTGGATGCAGGATCCGCCGACGGGTTCGGGCGCAGGCGCGGCGGCCGATCCGGTCGTGGCTCCGACCGCGGCGCCGGTCGTCGCGGCGATGGACGCGAAGGCGATCATGACGCCGTCGACCGAGGTGCTGCCGGCGCTCGGACCGATCGAGTCGCCGCCGGTCGACAGCTTCGGTCCGGTGCCGCGGTTCGGCGCGCGGACCCCGGTCGGCGAGTCGGCCGAGATCGCGCGGGCGCTGTTCGACGAGCTGGCGACCGGTCAGGTCGCGAAGCGGATCTACGAGATCAAGTCGGGATCGATCGACGCGACCCCGAGCTACCTGGTGCTGCAGGTGACGTCGAAGCAGCTCGCCGACACCGCCGAGTTCGAGAAGAACGCGGCGCAGCACGTCGCGAACCTGACGACCGAGCTGGGCACGCGCTACCTGGGCGACTGGCTGCGGACCCGCTGCACCGCGCTGGTCGCCAAGGGCGAGATCAAGCCGTCGACCGAGCTGATCACGCCGCTCGACGACGAGGGCCGCCGGCTGCCGATCATGTACCAGCCGTGCGAGAGCATGCAGGCCGACGTCGGGTTCTGATCGCGGCGCGTCACGGCGCCCACGCCACCGACGCGAACACCCGCAGGTCGGGCGTGCCGATCGCGTTGACGACGCCCGCGGTCGCGCCGACGCCGAGGACCAGCGCGCGATCGCGGCCGACCGCGTAGTGAGCGCCGCCGCCGAGCTCGGTCGGATGACCGGTCGCGGTGTCGCGGGCCAGCGCGGTCGCGCCGATCAGCTCGGGGCCGACCAGCAAGCGGCGATCGAGCAGGCGGGCCCCGATGCTGGCGGCGTAGCGCAGCTCGCTGCCGAACCCGAGGCCACCGAGCGTGGACTGGCGGCGCAGGTAGGCGCCGACCTCGGCCGCGAGCTCGATCCGGCCGTGGCTCGCGGCGATCATCGCGCGCGGCTCGACGCCGAGCTCGCCGTCGGACAGGTAGTGCGTGCGCGAGCCGCTCGGCGTGGTGAGCCGCAGCCCGACGCCGATCCGCAGCGGTGAGCCGGCCCGGCCGACCACGCGCACGTCGCCGGCCAGCCGGACGTCGCCGAACGCGAAGCGCGGGCCCGCGAGGGTCATGCCGTTGTAGGTGGCGTCGTCGCCGTCCTGGTAGACCGCCATCGGCACGGTCGCCGACAGCCGCAGCCGATCGAGGATCGACACGCTGGCGCCGGCCTGGCCGATGACGGCGTGATCGACGACGACGGTGCGCTCGGTGCCGTCGGCGTCGTAGGCGACCAGCGGGTGGCTGGCGTAGTCCCAGGTCATCGCCAGCGTGGTCGCGGCGTGGCCGGCGAACGACAGCGAGTCGAGGGCGAACCAGGCGCTGTCGGCCGACGCGGCGTGGAAGCGATCGACCGCGTGGGCGCCCGACGGCTGCGCCGCGGCGGGCGCGGCGGGGACGAGGACCGCGACGACCGCGAGCGCGCCGAGCCCGAGCCCGCGCGGCAGGCGGCGGCGGCGCAGCGCGACCACGGCCGCGAGCATCACCAGCAACAGGCCCGCGCCGCCGCTGCCGCCCGCGCTGCAGCCCGCGCCGCCCGACAGCGTGCCCAGGTCGGCGAGCCCGTCGACGATCAGCTCGCTCGAGCGGCTGGCCGCGTACGAGCCCTGGGCCGGGTAGCGCGCGGCCAGGCGGTGGGCGCCGAGCGCGGCCAGCGGGACCGTCACGTCGGCGCGGCCGTCGACGAGGGTGGCGGTGCCGAGCACGCGGTCGCCGTCGTCGACGATCTCGACCTGACCGGCCGGC
>JAYTAJ010000361.1:0-1820 GCA_043737575.1 Myxococcales bacterium
GATCGACACGACGGCGATATCGGACACCTGGTTGCCGTCGAAGTCCGCGAGGCGCAGCGCGCGGACCTGGCCGGGCGCCGTGAACGAGGCATCGTTCCACAGCCCCAGGAAGCGGGTGCCCAGCCGGACGTCGACCGTCGAGCCCGAGACTCGGCTCCCGACCAGATCGGCATGGCCGTCGCCGTTGACATCGCCGACCGCAGCCTCGGTCCAGGGCACCGTGGTGGCGGCGACCTGCGCACCGGAGCACGACGGCGGCGCACACGACAACAGCCAGGCGCCGTCCGCGACGAGCAGCTCGTCGACGCCGTCGCCGTCGAGGTCGCCCCAGCCGATCGGCCGAGGGACCGGCTGCGGCGGCGCGAACGGTTGGCCGAATGGACGCATCACCAACGTCCGGACCGCGTCGAACCCGGCGCTGCCGCGACTCAGCGCGACGGCGACCTGGGGTGCAGCGCCGATGGGCGTCAACGGCTGATACGACACGACCACATCCAGCTCGCCGTTGCCGTCGAGATCGGTGATCGTCGCTCCGGTCACGGTGCCCGGCACCGCGATCGGCACGACCGGGTCGACCGTCGCCCCGCCGAGCGATTGGTGGCTACGCACCACGAACAGCCCGCTCTGGTCACCAACCTGACTGTCATCATCGATGAACGGCAGCACCACGACGAACTCGATCTCGAGGAGGGCTGGTGCGGCGATCCGAGCCAGTTGCAGGCGTGATCCGGCGAGGAAGTCGAGGCGCCGCGGCACGGCGACGGTGCCATCGACGCCGCCACCCGCGAACAGCAGGTCGCAGCCTTGGGCCAGCGGACAGTCGTCGCCGAAAGGGACCCGAGCCGCGGCGATCACCTGGCCCACCGGCAGCCCGCCGTAGTCGATCGTCAGCACGCCGGCGAACAGCGGTCCGCCGGCCGCGCCGATCGGAGTCGACGGCTGGAACGTCGGCTCGAACGCGCCGGACGCCGCGCTGCTGAGGACGTGGGTGCCGAGGCCGACCGACAGCGCGACGTCGACGACGCCGTCTCCCGTCAGATCCGCGAGGATCGGCGACCCGGTCAGCGGAAAGCTCGGCAACGTCTGCGACGGACCGAATCCGCTGCCGACCTGACCGACGCGCACGTCGACCGCGACGTCGTCGACCCCCACCAGCTCCGGATCGCGGTCGCCGTCGACATCTCCGACCAGCAGGAACCGCGAGGTCCACGGCGTCTCGCCGACCAACGCGAACGTGCCATCGGCCACCGCGCACGCACCCTCGCGGCCACACACCGCGGTGGCAGGACAGTCGGCCGTCGTGGTGCAGCGGAGCCGACACGCCAGCGCCGTCTCCGGCGCGCCGCAGTCGTCGCTCGATCGATCGCAGTCCTCGCCGCGGTCCGGCTCGACGACACCGTCGCCGCACGCCGCGAGCTCGGCCGGCGGCAAGGACGAGCAGCCGGCAACGATCAGCACAACAACGACGGCGACGCGTCGAGCGGACATACGACCTCCAGCAGAAGGGAAGCGAGCGTGTGAAAGCGAAAGCGCTCAGTCGAACGGATCTTCGAGGAGCTTGTTGGTGCCGGCCTTCTTCGGCCGACGAGGCTTCTTGCCCGAGCCGACACTGGGCGCCGCCGAGCCCGAGCCCGTCACCGTATCCGTATCCGTATCCGTCACCGTATCCGTACCCGTCACCGTATCCGTATCCGTATCCGTCACCGTATCCGTCACCGTATCCGTCACCGTACCCGTACCCGTACCCGTACCCGTACCCGTACCCGTACCCGTACCCGTACCCGTACCCGTACCCGTACCCGTACCCGTACCCGTACCCG
>JAYTAJ010000362.1:0-9925 GCA_043737575.1 Myxococcales bacterium
GAGCGTCGCGCTGGTGCTGGTCACCAGCGTCGCCGACACCGTGACCACCGTCGGGGTCGCCAGCGTCGTGAACGACAGCACGGCGCCGAAGCCGGTGCCTTCGCCGTTCTGCGCGATCGCGCAGACGTAGTAGAGCGTCGCCGGGGCGAGGCCGGTGATCTCGAGGCTGTAGTTCTGCGCCGAGCTACCGGAGCCGAGGTTGGTGCCGCCCGACGCGGGGGCGCGGGTGCCGAACGTGTCGTTGCAGGTGCCGGGGTTGGTGGTGCTGTAGCGATACCAGCCGGTCGTCGGCGAGCGGTTGGGATTGCCCGAGCCGTTGATCGTCGCGGTGCTGGCGGTGAACGGCGTGATCGACGTGGTGACGACCGTCGGCGGCGCCGCGGTGGTGAACGTCATCAGGCTGCCGAACGACGTGCCGAGCGCGTTGGCGCCGATCGCGCACACGAAGTAGGTGGTGGCCTGGCTCAGGCCGCCGATGGTCTGGGCGTAGGCGATCGCCGCGACGCCATTGCCGACCGCGGAGCCGCCGGCGGCGGGGGCGCGGGTGCCGAACGAGTCGTTGCAGGTGCCGGGGCTGACGGTGCTGTAGCGGAACCACGCGGTCGTGGTGTCGCCGTTGGGGTTGGCGGTGCCGTTGAGCTGCGAGGTGGTGCCGGTCGTCAGCGTCGCCGCGGTGGTCGTCATGGTCGGCGCGATCGCGGGCGTGGTGAGCTGCAGCACCGCGCCGAAGCCAGTGCCGTAGGTGTTGCTCGCGATCGCGCAGAAGAAGTACGTCGTCGCGGGCGTGAGGCCGCCGATCGACTGCGCGTAGGTGATCGCCACCGATCCCGCGCCGAGGCCGGTGCCGCCGCTCGGCGACGGCGCGCGGATGCCGAAGCTATCGTTGCAGGTGCCGGGGTGGGTGGTGGCGTAGCGGAAGAAGCCAGTCGAGGTCGCGCCGTTGGGGATCGCGGCGCCGTTGATCGTCGCCGAGGTCGAGGTCAGCAGCGTCGCGGCGTTGGTCGTCACCGTCGGGATCGCGTGGGTCGTGAACGACAGCACGGCGCCGAACGCCATGCCCTCGCCGTTCATCGCGATCGCGCAGTAGTAGTAGATCGTGCCGGTCGACAGGCCCGCGATCCCCTGGCTGTAGGTCTGCGCCGAGCTGCCGTTGCCGAGGTTGGTGCCGCCCGAGGCCGGGGCGCGCGAGCCGAAGCCGTCGCTGCAGGTGCCGGGGTTGGTCGTGCTGTAGCGGAACCAGCCCGTGGTGGTGGCGCGGTTGGGGTTGGCCGAGCCGGCGAGGGTCGCGGTGTCGTCGTCGAGCGCCAGCAGCGCCGAGGTCGTCACCGTCGGTGCGGTCGGCGTGGTGAACGTGACCACCGCGCCGAAGGTCAGGCCAAAACCGTTCGAGGCGATCGCGCACACGTGGTAGGTCGTCGCGGGCGCGAGGCCGATGATGCCCTGCGCGTACGGCACCCCCACCAGGCCGGAGCCGACCGTCGAGCCGCCCGCGGCGGGCGCGCGGATGCCGAACGAGTCGTTGCAGGTGCCGGGGCTGACGGTGCTGTAGCGGAACCACGCGGTCGTCGCGTCGCCGTTGGGGTTGGCGGTGCCGTTGAGCGTGCTCGCGGTGCCGGTCGTCAGGGTCGGCGTCCCGGTCGACACCGACGGGGCGATCGCGGGCGTCGTGAAGCTGACGACCGCGCCGAAGCGCGTGGCGTGGGGGTTGGAGCCGATCGCGCAGTAGTAGTAGGTCGTCGCGGGCGTGAGGCCGGAGATCGCCAGCCCGTACGGCACCGCGACCGAGCCCGAGCCGAGCGACGGCGGCGTCGTCGCCAGCGGCGGCACGCGGATGCCGAAGGTGTCGTTGCAGGTACCCGGGCTGGCGGTCGCGTAGCGGAACCAGGCGCTGGTGAGCGCGCCGTTGGGGTTGCCGGTGCCGTTGAGCGTCGCCGAGGTCGATGTCAGCAACGTCGGCGTGGTCGTGACCATGGTCGGCGCGTCCTGGGTGGTGAACGACATCACCGCGCCAAACGACAGGCCCTCGCTGTTCGAGGCGATCGCGCAGTAGTAGTAGAGCTGTCCGGGCGACAGGCCCGACACGCTCTGGCCGTAGGCCTGCGGCGTGCTGCCGCTGCCGTTGTTGGTACCGCCGCTGGTCGGCGCGCGCGAGCCGAAGGTGTCGTTGCAGGTGCCGGGGTCGGTCGAGCTGTAGCGGAACCAGCCCGTGGTCGCGGCGCGGTTCGGGTTGGCGGTGCCGTTGAGCTGCGCCGCAGCGTTGGTCAGGCCCGACGCGGCGACCGTGATCACCGTCGGCTGGGCCGGGGTCGTGAAGGTCACCAGCGCGCCGGTCGATGTGCCGACGGCGTTGCTCGCGATCGCGCACACGAAGTAGGTCACCGACGGCGACAGGCCGGTGATGCCCTGGGCGTAGGGCACGACCGCGGTGCCGGCGCCGAGCGACGCGCCGCCGGCCGCGGGGGCGCGGGTGCCGAACGAGTCGTTGCAGGTGCCGGGGCTGACGGTGCTGTAGCGGAACCAGCCGGTCGTCGCGTCGGCGCCCGGGTTCGCGGTGCCGTTGAGCTGCGCGGTGGTGCCGGTCAGCATCGTCGCCGGGCTGGTGACGACGACCGGCGCCGCGATCGGCGTGGTGAACGACTGGATCGCGCCGAGCGACGTGCCGTGGGTGTTGTTGCCGATCGCGCAGTAGAAGTACGTGGTGCCGGGGGTGAGGCTGGTGGTCGCCTGCGAGTAGCCGAGGGCCGCGACGCCGCTGCCGAGGCTCGATCCACCGCTGCCGGGCAAGCGCACGCCGAACCCGTCGGTGCACGCGCCGGGGTTGGTGGTCGCGTAGCGGAACCAGCCGGTCGCGGTCGCGCCGTTGGGGTTGCCGGTGGCGTTGAGCGTGACGCTGCTCGAGGTGACGAGCGTCGCCGCGCCGGTCACCATCGTCGGCGCCGCCAGGGTGGTGAACGACAGCACCGAGCCGAAGCCGGTGCCCTCGCTGTTGGACGCGATCGCGCAGTAGTAGTAGGTGATGCCAGGCGACAGGCTCGACACGAGCTGCGAGAACGGCACCGCCGAGGTGCCGGCGCCGAGGTTGGTGCCGCCCGTGGTCGGCGCGCGCGAGCCGAAGGTGTCGTTGCAGGTGCCGGGGTTGGTCGAGCTGTAGCGGAAGTAGCCCGTGGTCGCGGCGCGGTTGGGGACCGCCGAGCCGGTCAGCGTGGCGCTGGTGTTGTCGAGGGTCGCCAGCGCGTTGGTGTTCACGCTCGGCGGCGCCGGGGTCGTGAACGTGCCGACCGCGCCGACCGACGTGCCGAGCCCGTTGCTCGCGAGCGCGCACACGAAGTAGGTCGTGAGCGGCGTCAGGCCCGAGACCGCCTGGCTGAACGGCACCACGGTGAGGCCGCCGCCGAGCGACGCGCCGCCCGTCGCGGGGGCGCGGACGCCGAAGCTGTCGTTGCAGGTGACGGGGTTGGTCGTGCTGTAGCGGAACCACCCGGTCGCGGCGTCGCCGTTGGGGTTGGCGCTGCCGTTCAGGGTCGCGGTGGTGCCCGACGCGACGGTGGTGGCGAGGGTCGTCACCGTCGGCACCAGCGCGGGCGTCGTGAACGACAGCACCGCGCCGAAGACCGTGCCGACGCCGACGCCGTTGTAGGCGATCGCGCAGAAGAAGTACGTCGTCGTCGGCGACAGGCCGCCGACGTCGCGGTTGAACGTGACCGGCGACAGGCCGCTGCCGAGCAGCGAGTCCGACGAGCTGCTGGTCGGCGCGCGGGTGCCGAAGCTGTCGCTGCAGGTGCCGGGGTTGGTGGTGCCGTAGCGGAAGTAGCCCGCGGTGCTGGCGCCGTTGGGCGTGCCCGAGCCGACCAGCCGGACCGTGGTGCCGGTCAGGAGGGTCGTGCCCGTGGTGGTGACGCTCGGCGCGGTCGCGAGGGTGGTGAACGAGGTCACGCCGCCGACGGTGGTGCCGATGCCGTTTGCCGCGATCGCGCAGTAGTAGATCGTGGTCGCGAGCGGCACGCCGGTCACCGACTCGGAGAACGCGACCGAGGCGTTGGCGGCGCCGAGCGAGGTGCCACCGGCCGCGGGCAGGCGGGTCCCGAAGGTGTCGTTGCAGGTGCCGGGGTTGATCGTGCTGTAGCGGAACCAACCGATGGTGGTGTCGCCGCGGGCGATGCCGGTCGCGTTGATCGTGGCCGACGTGGTCGTCACGCTGGTCGCGGCCTGGGTCGTCACCGTCGGCGCGGTCGCGGGCGTGGTGAAGAACAGGATGCCGCCGTAGGTCTCGCCGTGGAGGTTCTCGGCGATCGCGCAGTAGTAATAGGTCGTGCCCGGCAGGAGCGTGCCCGTGGTGCTGCTGTAGTCGACCGAGCTGGTGCCCATGCCGAGGTTGGTGCCGCTCGAGCCCGGGGCGCGGACGCCGAAGCTGTCGTTGCAGGTGCCGGGGTTGACGGTGTCGTAGCGGAACCACCCGAGCGTGGGGGCGGCGACCGGGTTGGCCGAGCCGCGCAGGGTCGCGTTCGACGACGTCACCCCGGTGGCGCCGGTCGTGAGGGTCACCGGGATGCCCGGGATGGTGAACGACAGCACGGTCCCGAACGCGGTGCCCGACGCGTTGGAGACGAGCGAGCAGAAGTAGTACGTGACGCCCTGGGTGAGGCCGGTCGTGGTGATCGAGTAGGGCACCGCGATGGTGCCGGTGCCGAGGTCGGTGCCGCTGGCCGCGGGCACGCGGGTGCCGAAGCTGTCGTTGCAGGTGACCGGGTTGTTCGCGCTGTAGCGGAACCACCCGACCGTCGGCTCGCTGTTGGGATCGCCCGCGCCGTTGAGCACCGCCGACGAGGTCGTGATCCCGTTGGCGGCGGTCGTGGTGGTCGTCGGCGCGGCGGCCCACGCCAGCGACGGGAGCCCGAGGACGAGGACGAGAACGGCAGCGCGCAAGACAGATCGGGACACGGTCACCCCAGGCAAAGTGCGCGCATACTAGACGATCCGTTTCGGAGGTGGCGGCCGATCATTGGCGCGCCGAGCGATCACCGCGGCCGGACGTGGGTAGAATCACGGCGGTGTCGGCCAGCCGGCAGTTCACGGAGCGGGTCGAGCGGGAGCTCTCGGCGCTCGATGCGCTGATCGACGACGTCGAGTCGGACCTGGCGCGCCTGCGCGGCGCGGCGCGGGTCGAGGCCGAGGTGATGGCGCGCGCGGCCGAGCGCGTCGCGGTCGCGGCGGGGCAGGTGGCGGCGGTGGTGGCGGCGATGGCCGACGAGCATGGGTTGACCGCGGCGTGGCGCGATCGCGCGGAGCTCTACGCTCTGGTGGTGGAGCTGGCGCAGCGCATCGCCGCGCGCGAGACCGAGGCGCCGCGGGCGCGGCTGCGGGCCCTGGCCGCGGTGCTGGCGGCGGGGACGCTCACCCATCGCACCCAGCGACGGCGCGACGAGCTGGCGGCGCTACGGCAACAGGCCCACGACGAGCTGCTGGCGATCGCCGCGCGCGCGGAGCCGACGGCGCTACCGGGGCCGGAGGCGGACGCGTGGCTGGCGTGGGCGTGGGAGCTGCGCGAGCCGGAGGACACCGCGACGCTCGATGGCCTGCGCCGGGACGTTCCGGGGCTGGCGGAGTTTGTCGAGCGGGTCGAGCCGAGCCTGTGGGACGCGGGAGTCGAGGCTGTTGCGGCAGAGCGCGAAGTCGAGGCCGTCGCCGAATCCGTTGCCGCAACCGAATCCGTTGCCGTAACCGAATCCGTTGCCGTAACCGAACCCGTTGCCGTAACCGAACCCGTTGCCGTAACCGAATCCGTTGCCGAACCCGTGGCTGAGCCCGAGCCCGAACCCGTCGCTGAGCCCGAGCCCGAGCCCGTCGCCGCTCCCGCGCCCGCGGCGCTCGCGTCGAACCCATCCATCCCCGACGAGCCCTTCGCCGACTTCCGCGCGCGCCACTGGCTCAAGCCCGACGGAACGTGCGTCCCGGCGCCGTGGCTCGACGACGACTTCGTGCGCCGCGTCGACCAACGCATGCTGGCCCTCCTCGGCAAGGAGCACGTCGCGCGGCTGTGGCTGCTCGCCGCGGCGGCCGAGCAGCGCGGCGGCCGTCCGCTCCTCGCTAGCGTCGATGTCGAGCTCGTCGCGGCGATCTTCGCCGCGCCGACGTCGCCGTTCGCGTGGCTGGCGCCGCGGCCGTCGGTGCGCGCCGCGGTCGAGGCGACGCCGGTCTGGCGGGTGCGCGCGTTCCTCGCCGCGCTGCGGCCCGACGGTGAGACGCGGTCGGCCGACGAGGCCGAGGCGTTGCTCGACGCGGTGGATCTGCAGGCGCCGATCTTGCGCGCGATCGCGCTCGGGCTGTTCGCGATCGGCGCGGCGGGGCTCGATCCGATCGCGCGCCTGCGCGACGAGCTGGAGGGCGCGACCGACGCCAAGAAGCTCAAGCGCCGCGTCGACGCCGCGCGCAAGGAGCTCGCCGCCGAGCTCGCGCGCTTCGACGCGACCGCCGACGACGCGGCGTGGGACGCGCTGCGCGCCGACGTCGCCGGCGTGGTCGCGCCCCTCGTCCCCGACGGTGGTGGCGCGACGTCGGCGGCGATGGCGGCGGAGCTGCGCGCGCTCGCCGGCCGCTGCCGCGAGGCGCTGGCGAGCTCCGAGCGGCGGCCCCACGCGCGGGCGATCGTCGATCGCGCCGCGCGCCGCGCGATCGACAGCGCCGCCGCCGCGAACGATCTGGTGCGCCGCCTCGAGGCCGCGCGCAACCCCGGCGCGACCGGCCCGGCCGCGCCGATCGCCGAGGCCCGCGCCGCGCTCCATGCGCTGACGCCGCTGGCCCGCGCCGAGGAGGAGCTGTGCGTGCAGCTGCTCGATCGCCTGCTCGTCGCTCGCGATCGCCGCGACGTCGGCGATCCGCTCGCCGTCGCGGTCAGCGATCTGTGCGCCTGCCCCGAGCTGCTCGCGCTGGTCGCGACGCTCGACGCCGACGCGGTCGCCGCCGGCGACGACGGCGTGGTCGCCCACGTCACCGAGCTCGACGCCGTCCGCGCCGCCGCCGCGATCCTCGCCCGCGACGACGACGACGACGCGCCGCCGCTGGGCCGGGTGCGGGCGCAGCTGATGCAGGCGCGCCGCGACGATCTGCTCGCCGCCCTCGCCGCGGTGCTCACCGCCGCCGAGCAGACCTGGCTCGCCGACGCCCGCGCCGCGCGCACCGGCCGCATCCTCGCTCACGCCGACACCGATGAGCTCCGCGCGCTGGTCGCCGCCGATCGCGCCGAGCTGCCCCTGGTCGAGGCCTGGCTCACGCCGCGGTAGGACCGACGACCCGCTCGACCAGCGCCTCGACCGCCGCGAGCGGTGCGCCGGGCGCGAGCGCGCGCGCGAAGGCGTCGAACAGCGCGGGCTCGCGCGCCGCCAGCTCGGCGAACGCGAGCTTCGGGCCGCGGTACCACACGCCGCGCAGCGCGAAGTGGTCCTCGAGCAGCGAGGACAAGAGCCAGTGCTGGCGGTAGTGGGCCTCGACGTCGCCGCGGCCGATCCGCGGCAGCATCTTGCGCGCCCACACTCGCCGCATCTGGGCGTCGTCGTCGGTGAGCGGCGTCGGCCCGCGGCGCTCGAGCGCGCCCAGCGCGTCGATCAGCGGGGCCGCGAGCCCGCGCTCGTCGAGCAGCACCCGGTGGCCGTGCAGGAAGCCGAGCAGCTCGGCGTCGGGTGTCACCGCGCGCTCGGTCGGGTGGACGAAGCCGTCGAGGTACAGGCCGCGCCACAGCCGGGCGTCGCGCGAGGTCCGTTCGACGTCGGCAAACCCGGCGACGTCGAGGTCGCTCGCCGGCGTCGCGTCGCCGCGTGCGCGCGAGCCGTACAGGATGATCGTGTGGACGCGGTGGGCGCGGGTCAGCTCGTCGATCAGGGCCGCCTCGAGGTCCATGCCGCGAGTGTCGCCGATGCGAGCCGCCGTAGCGTCAGCCGCCGCTGAGGATCGTCGCGATCACCGGACGCCCGCCGCAGCGCTGCATCCACGCCGACACGTTGGCGAACCGCTTCAGGTCGACGCCGAGCATGCCGATCCACGCGACGAAGCCGAACACGTGGGTGTCGGCCAGGCTGTAGTCGCCGAGCAGGTAGTCGCGCTTCGCCAGCGCGCCGTCGAGCACCTCGAGCCGGGCCGTGACGTCGGCGTGGGCCTTCTCGGCCTCGCTCGACGCCAGGCGATACGCCGGCGACACCAGCGTCGCGTTGGCCCACACGATCCACTTCATCGCCTCGCCGCGCTGCGGGCCCGGCGCCGGGTACAGCTTGGCGTCGACGCCGAACACCTCGCCCAGGTACATCGTGATCGCCGCCGACTCCCAGATCGCCGTGCCGTCATGCACGATCGTCGGCACGCAGCCGTTGGGGTTGAGCGCGCGGAACGCCGGCTGCTTGGTGTCGTCGGTCTTGAGGTCGAGCTTCACCCGCTCGCAGGGCGTGCCGAGCTCGGCGAGCACGCACTCGGTGACGGTCGAGGTGGACATCGGCGCGTAGTAGAACGTGAGGCTCATCGATCACTCCGGGTGCGGGTTGGACAGCGCCGCGACTATCGTCGGTCGCGCCGCCGAGCGCGAGGCTCGCGCGCGCCGATGGCCCGCTCCCGCGCACAAACCTGACATGCCGCTGTCAGCGGCCCTGTGGCAGCCTGTCCTCATGTCCAAGCTTCCCCGTCCCGATGGTCACCACTCCATCACCCCCAGCTTCATCGTCGCCGGCGCCGCCAAGGTCATCACCTTCGCCGAGCAGGCCTTCGGCGCCACGGTCGTCGACCGCTACGATGGCCCCGACGGCGCCGTCATGCACGCCGAGATCCGCATCGGCGACTCGGTGGTGATGTGCGGCGAGCCGAACGGCGGCTGGGAGGCGATGCCGGCCGCGCTGTCGGTCTACGTCGACGACGGCGACGCGGTCGACGCGACATACCAGCAGGCGCTGGCGGCGGGCGCGACCTCGGTGACCGAGCCGGTGAACCAGTTCTACGGCTACCGCAGCGCGTGCGTGAAGGACCTCGCGGGCAACCGCTGGACGATCTGCGCGGTCATCGAGCTGGTCTCGCAGGAGGAGTCGCACCGCCGCATGGCCGAGATGATGAAGAGCGGCAAGCCGAGCTGAGCGTCACGGGCAGCCGTCGCCGGTGCGGGTCACGGTGATCGCGTCGGCGCCGACCGCCTGGCCGCGGCGATCGACGGCGTCGAGCGCCAGCGAGTTGGCGCCGCAGCCGAGCGCCACGGTCGCGCGCCAGCTGGCGCGGGTCGGCCACGCGAGCGCGAGCGGCGCGCCCGCCCGGGTCACCGCGTGGACGTCGATCCAGCCGACGCCGTCGATGACGATCGTCGGCGCGGCGACGGTGACCGCGGCGCCGCCGTTGGTCGTGATCTGGAACGTGACCCGCGGGATCGCGGTGAGCACCGCGTCGGGCGCGTTGGTCATGACCCAGTTGCCCCGCATGACGATGTACGCGAGGTGGCCCGCGAAGTCCTGACCGGGCAGCAGGCGGCCGAACTGCGCGGTCGCCGCCGCCAGGTACGGGCCGTTGAACGCGGTCGTGATGATGTCGTGGAGGTGGCCGTAGTAGGCGCGCGCCCGCGCTGGGATGGCGATGAGCTTCGCGAGATCGCCGGTGCCGACGACCGGGCCCTGGGCCGAGCCGAGGAAGTCGAGATCGTGCGGGAAGTAGAGGATCCGACCGTCGCTGGGGCGGACGTAGAAGTCGGCGTTGTGCTGGGCGCCGCTCGCGTAGTTGTCGATCGCGCCCGAGAGCGTCGCGAACGCCAGCGCGCGCAGCCAGGCATCGACGTCGATGACGTCGCCGACCTGGGCGTCGAACGCCGCGCCGCCGAGGCCGAGCACCTTCGCGAACCGGACCAGGCCGCGGTAGTCGTCGCGCCAGCGCAGGTTCTTGGCGATGAAGGTCAGGCGATACGCCTCCTCGT
>JAYTAJ010000363.1:0-1818 GCA_043737575.1 Myxococcales bacterium
GGCGATGCCGGCCGGCTTGTCGAGCTCGATGCGCAGATCGACCAGCGCGGGGATGTACTGATCGGTGCAGGTGCGCAAGCGCTCGAAGTAGGTCTCGCACTGCTCCTGCGCCGCGGGCGGCGGGGTCGTGCTCGACGGCGAGGAGCTGGTCTTGGGGTCGGCCTCGGCGCCCGCGCAGGCGGAGACGGCGAGGGCGAGGGCGAGGGCGGACAGGATCGCGAAGCGGGTCATGACGGGCCTTTCGGTGGGACTGGTGCGGTCATAACGGGGTCGCCGGGTCGGCGTGACAGCCGATTGCGCTTTATGCTCGCTGCGATGTCGCTGCTCCCGGTGTTTGCTCCCGACGATCCGGCGCTGGCGCCGCGGTTCGATCGATCGACCACGTTCGCGCGCGAGGTCGAGGACGCGGTCCACGCGATCGTCGACGACGTCCGCGTCCACGGCGACGTCGCGGTGCGGCGCTACACCGAGCTGCACGACGGCCGCAGCCCGGGCCCCGACGGCAGCTACGAGATCCCGCGGGCGGCGCGGCGGGCCCGCGCGGTGGTGTCCGACGAGGTCCGCGCCGCGCTCGAGCACGCCGCCGAGCGCATCCGCACCTTCCACGAGCACCAGCGCGAGACCGACGTCGACGTCACCCGCGACGGCATCCGCCTCGCGCTGCGGGTGTCGCCGCTGGCGCGGGTCGGCCTGTACGTGCCGGGCGGCACCGCGCGCTATCCGTCGTCGGTGCTGATGACCGCGATCCCGGCCAAGGTCGCGGGGGTCGGCGAGATCGTGATGGTGACGCCGGGCGCGTCGGCCGAGACCTTGGCCGCCGCCGAGATCGCGGGCGTCGATCGGGTGTTCGAGCTGGGCGGCGCCCAGGCGGTGGCGGCGCTCGCCTACGGCACCGCGACGGTGCCGCGGGTCGACAAGATCGTCGGGCCCGGCAACCAGTGGGTCGCCGCGGCGAAGCGTCTGGTTTTCGGACAGGTCGACATCGACTCGATCGCGGGGCCGTCGGAGATCTTGATCATCGCCGACGACAGCGCCGATCCGGCGTGGGTCGCCGCCGATCTGCTGGCCCAGGCCGAGCACGATCGCGAGGCTCGCGCGATCCTGGTGACGACGTCGCCGACCTTGCCAGCGCGGGTCGAGGCCGCGCTCGCCGCGCAGCTCGCGACCCTGCCGCGGGCCGCGATCGCCCGGGCCGCGCTCGAGCGGTGGGGCGCCGCGATCGTGGTGGCGTCGCTCGACGACGCGGTCGCGCTGGCCAACCGCTACGCGCCCGAGCACCTCGAGCTCGACGTCGCGGCGCCGCACCGCCTGGTGCCGCAGCTGCGCACCGCGGGCGCGATCTTCGTCGGCAAGTGGGCGGCCGAGGCGGCCGGCGACTACGTCGCGGGCGCCAACCACGTGCTGCCGACCGGCGGCGCGGCGCGCTACGCCAGCCCGCTCGGCGTCTACGACTTCGTGCGACGGACGTCGATCGTCGAGTACGACGAGGCGGCGGCGCGCGCCGACGCTGCGGTGATCGCGACCCTCGCCGCGGTCGAGGGCCTCGACGGTCACGCCCGCTCGGCGACGATCCGGACCGGCGGTGGCAAGTGAGCCTCGCCGAGCTGGTGACGCGCGGCCTGCGCGGCATGACCGCGTATCACGTGCCGCGGCCCGAGGGCGTGCGCGCCAAGCTCGACGCCAACGAGAATCCGTTCCCGCTGCCGGTCGCGATCGCGGCGGAGCTGGGCCGCGAGCTGGCGTCGGTCGCGCTGCACCGCTACCCCGAGGCCGATCCGATCGAGCTGCGGGCGTGGGTGGCGAACGATCTGGGCGTCG
>JAYTAJ010000364.1:0-4296 GCA_043737575.1 Myxococcales bacterium
GTTGTCGATGTAGCAGAAGTCGCGGCTCGACGAGCCGTCGCCGAAGATCACGCACGGCGTGCCCGCCATCAGGCTGCCGATCCAGCGCGGGATGACCGCGGCGTACTGGCCGTTGGGATCCTGGCGGCGGCCGAACACGTTGAAGTAGCGCAGCCCGGTCAGCTCGAGGCCGTAGACGTCGCCGAACACCTGGGCGTAGATCTCGTTCATCCGCTTGGTCGCGGCGTAGGGCGACAGCGGCTTGCCGATCGCGTCCTCGTGCTTGGGCAACGCCGCGCTGTCGCCGTAGACCGAGCTCGACGACGCGTAGACCATGCGCTTGGCCCCGGCGTCGCGCGCCGCGAGCACCAGGTTGACGAAGCCGGTGACGTTGGTCGCGTGGTACGGCAGCGGATCCTTGATCGACCGCGGCACCGAGCCGATCGCCGCCTGGTGCAGCACGACGTCGACGTCGGCGCAGACCTCGCGGCACACCGCGGCGTCACGGAGATCGCCCTCGACGAAGCGGAACTGCAGCTTGTAGTCGGGGTGGATCGCCAGCACGTCGTCGAGGTTGCGCTGCGAGCCGTTCGAGAAGTTGTCGACGCCGACCACGGTCTGGCCGAGATCGAGCAGCCGCTCGAGCAGCGCCGAGCCGATGAACCCGGCGACCCCGGTGACCAGCCAGCGCCGCGGCTGGTTGACCAGCTGCTCGCAGATCTGAGCGTAGCGACCGGCCACTCAGAGGCTCCAGTAGCGCAGGCCGCGATCCATGCTCTTGGGATCGAGCGCGCTCTTCACGTCGATCACCACGCCGCCGTCCTTCACCCGCGACAGGAGGTCGGTCTTCTGATCGAGGTACTCCTGATGGCTGACCGCCCAGATCAGGACGTCGAGGTCGTGGAACTCCTCGAGCTTCGACAGCGTGATGCCGTACTCGTGCTTGGCCTCGGCCGAGTCGCCGAGCGGATCGTGGACCATCGCCGTGATGCCGTACTCGCTCAGCTCCTTGACGATGTCGGGGATCTTGGAGTTGCGCAGGTCGGGCACGTTCTCTTTGAACGTGAGGCCGAGGATGCCGATCTTGGCGCGGCGCAGGCTGAGGTCGGTGTCGGACAGCATCTTCACGCAGCGCTGGGCGATGAACGGCCCGACGTTGTTGTTGATGCGGCGTCCGGCCAGGATCACCTCGGGCTGATAGCCGAGCTCCTGGGCCTTGGTCGTGAGGTAGTAGGGATCGACGCCGATGCAGTGGCCGCCGACCAGGCCCGGGGTGAAGCGGAGGAAGTTCCACTTGGTGCCGGCCGCGTCGAGGACGTCCTTGGTGCGGATGCCCATGCGATCGAAGATCAGCGCCAGCTCGTTCATCAGCGCGATGTTGAGATCGCGCTGGGTGTTCTCGATGACCTTGGCGGCCTCGGCGACCTTGATCGACTGGGCGCGGTGGACGCCCGCGGTGACGACCGCCCCGTAGGCGCGTGCGACCCGCTCCAGCGACTCCGGGGTATCACCCGAGACCACCTTCACGATGCGCTCGAAGGTGTGCTCCTTGTCGCCGGGGTTGATGCGCTCGGGCGAGTAGCCGAGGAAGAAGTCGACGCCGGCCTTCATCCCCGACAGCTGCTCGAGGATCGGGCCGCACACCTCCTCGGTGACGCCCGGGTACACCGTCGACTCGTAGACCACCACGTCACCCTTCTTCAGGTGCGGGCCGACCGTCTTCGACGCCGAGATCATCGGGCCGAGGTCGGGGCGGTTGTTGCTGTCGATCGGCGTCGGCACCGCGACGATGAAGAAGGTGCACTCGTGGAGCCGCTTGGGATCGGCGGTCAGCTCGATCTTGGAGTCACGGAGGTCCTCGGTGGTGACCTCGGCGGTCTCGTCGTGCCCGGCGCGCAGCTCGTCGATGCGCTTCTGGCGGATGTCGAAGCCCACCGTGGGGAGCTTGCGCGCGAACGACAGCGCGACCGGGAGCCCGACATAGCCGAGTCCGATCACCGCGATCTTTTCCTGCTCGAGCGGGATCATCTGCGGAGGTAAGCACACCGGCTCGCCGGGCCGCAAGGGAGACGAGTTTCTTACTCGGCGCGATACCCGAGCAGCTCGACCTCGATGTCGCCGTAGTCGGTGTGCGCCACCATCTTGGCCGGCACGCGGTCGGCGTCGTCGGTGATCCAGATCGAGAACGTGCGATGCTTCGACCGGGGGTCGATGGTGCCGTCGCGCTGCAACCGCACCGCGTCGCCGTCGTAGCGAACCACCGGGAGGTCGCCGAGCGCGGTGGTCAGGTTGTCGAAGGCGGCGATCACGACGTTGGCGCGCCAGGTGTGGACGCTGCGCATCACGTCGACCGAGACCTGGGCGCCGGGCTCGCCGTCCCAGCCGCGCAGGAACGTCAGCATCGACGGCACGTCGTAGGCGACCTCGCGGACCACCTGCTGCTCGTCGCTGACCTGGCCGCCGCGCATCACCCGCACCGGGAAGCTGCCGGGCGCGAAGCGGGCCTGGCTCTCCTCGATGTCACCGTCGTTGCGCGACGCCAGCTCGCGCGACTTGAACGCGACCGGCTGTCCGGTCGCGCGATCGACCCACGACGTCAGGATGTCGTCGACCGGGCGGACCAGCGACAGCAGCTTGGCGCTGGTGGCGTGGGTCTGGACGACGATCACGTCCTTGCCGTCGAGCTTGGCCGGCTGCCCGACCGAGACCACCAGCTCGGCGACCTCGAGGTTGTGGATGCCGACCTTGTAGGTCATCTGCTCGCCCGGGCGCGCGATCAGCGCGGCGGTCGGCGCGATCGCCACCGGCTCCTGCGGCGTCACCGCGGCGGGTGTCGGCAGCGTGCAGCCCGCGATCGTGGAGAACAGGATCGCGACGACGGCGCACTTCACCGCGCCACCTTACCACTCCTGCTGTCACGGACAGCCGTGGACGCTGCACGCTCCGGCCTCGCTGCAGCCGTGGCGGTTGCACGAGCCGCGCGGCCCGTCCCAGCAGCCGTGGCGGTTGCAGCCGCCGAGATCCGACCAGCAGCCGTGGGCGTTGCAGCCGCCGCCCGCGTCCCAGCAGCCGTGGACGTTGCAGTCGCCCGGGCCGTCGGGATCGAAGCCGAGCACGTCGGCCAGCTCGTCCTCGGCGACGCACACGGTGCGGACCTTCACTCGTCCGCCGCTCGGACAGCCGTGGACGTTGCACGCGCCGACGTCGGAGCAACCGTGGACGTTGCACCCGCCGCGCGGTCCGCTCCAGCAGCCGTGGACGTTGCAGCCGCCGTCGCCGGTCCAGCAGCCGTGCAGGTTGCAGCCTGCAGCCTGCGGCACCACCCAGCACGCCTTGCCGTCGTCGTGCTCGATGTCCGCGAGCGAGATCGGCAGTGGCAGGCGGGGCCGGGCCCGCGCCACCCCGACGGCACCGACGACGACCACGAGCACGAGCACGGCGAGGAGCGACGCGGTCCACCAGCGCGAAGGCATCGTGGGAATACGCGCGACGACGGCGCAGGTTCCATCCGATCCGAGCGCGCGCGCTGACAGCAACTAACCGCCCGCCGTCGATCGACTTCGCCTCGACAACTCGTACGACGTGTGTAGTATCCCGGCCATGCGTACCGCACTCCTCTTCACGATCACCGCCGCGGCGCTCGCCGTCGGCTGCCAGCAAGACAAGCAGAGCCCGGGGTGGAGCAAGGACGGCACCGCCGAGCGGCCGGGCGCCAGCGCGAGCGCGCCGATCCCGAAGGACGTCGAGGGTCGCCTCGCGCGCCTCGAGAAGAAGATCGACAAGATCACCGGCTTCCTGAAGCAGGCGGTCCGCCCCGAGCTCGACACCAAGCAGACCTACGCGGTGCCGGTCGAGACCAACGATCCGATCATCGGCGCCAAGGACGCCAAGGTCACGATCATCGAGGCCTACGAGTTCCTGTGCCCGTACTGCTCGATGATCGCGCCGACGATGGAGCAGCTCCTCGCCGAGTACCCGAACGACGTGCGCATCGTCGTGAAGTACATGGTCATCCATGGCCCGCCCGCGCATCCGTCGGGCCTCGCGATGTGCGCCGCCGGCCGCCAGGGCAAGGCCGCCGAGATGCAGAAGGCGATGTGGAACACGATCTGGCCGGCCCCGGGTCAGCCGTCGGTGAAGGAGAAGGCGACCGCCGAGGGCGTCGCCGAGACCGCGGCGTCGGTCGGCCTCAACGTCGAGCAGTTCAAGGCCGACATGAACGGCGAGTGCCAGGCGTGGCTGGCCCAGAGCGGCCGCACCCTGCAGCAGTTCGGCGCCGGCGGCACGCCGTCGTTCTACATCAACGGCAAGTTCGTC
>JAYTAJ010000365.1:0-1812 GCA_043737575.1 Myxococcales bacterium
GGGAGATCAGATCGCGAGCTCGAGGCCTTGCTTGGTGAGGCGCTCGTACTTCTTGCGATCGAAGCGGTAGAGGCGAGCGGCGCGGTGGCGGACGCCGCGCTGCACCTCGTCGGTCTCGACCACCAGCTCGAGCGACAGGATCTTCTTGCGGAAGTTGCGCTTGTCGAGGGGCCGCTCGAGGATGATCTCGTAGAGGCGCTGGAGCTGGGTGAGCGTGAACCGCGGCGGCAGCAGCTCGAAGCCGATCGGCGCGTAGCGGACCTTGCCGCGCAGGCGCGTCACCGCGGTCTCGACGATCGCCGCGTGATCGAACGCCAGCGGCGGCAGCGCGCCGAGCGGATGCCAGCCGGCCTCGGCGGCGTCGGTGGCCGCGGCGATCCGGAAGTCGGCGAGCTTGGCGAGCGCGTAGTACGCGACGGTGATGACCCGGCCGCGCGGATCGCGGTCGGGGGCGCCGAAGGTGTAGAGTTGCTCGAGGAAGACCTCGGCGATGCCGGTCTCCTCGGCCAGCTCGCGGCGCGCCGCGGCGTCGAGCGACTCGTCGGGCAGGACGAACCCGCCCGGCAGGGCCCAGGCGCCGCGGTGCGGCTCGAGGCCACGCTTGATCAGCAGCACCTTCAGGTCGGCGGTGTCGAGGCCGAGCACGACGCAGTCGACCGTGACCGCGGGCCGCGGATAGTCGTAGACGTGGCGCCCGGGCGGCGCCGGAGTCCACGCCGCCACTAGCGACCTCGCTCGGCGACGATCGCCGCGAACTCCGGCGTCGCGGTGAAGGCGCGCAGCGCCGCCAGCTCGCGCGCGAAGCCGCCCGACAGGATCGGGAAGCGACACCACGATCGCGGATCGAGGTTCTTGTCGTCGAGGTGAAAGCTCGGCGCGAACCGCTCGCGCTTCCACTGGTTGCGACACCACAGCGTGAAGAACCGCTCGATCCACCGCGCCAGATCGGCGAGCGCGTGCTGGGGAAACGCCGGCGCGATCTCGTACAGCACGTCGATCGGCATGCGCTTGTCGCGGATCGCCTCGTCCTCGATCACCTCGAGGACGTCGTACGGCATCAGATCTTTCTCGTCGGTCTGGGCGTCGCCCGGCGGCCGCAGCTCGGCGGTCGGCTGCTGGGCGTTGATGAAGCGCAGCGCCGGCACCGGGGCGTGACCGTCGAGGCCGTGGCCCTCGAGCCAGCGCAGCCAGACCCGCAGGTAGGTCTTGTCGATGCCGCCGAGCGGCGCCAGGCCACCCGAGGTGTCGCCGTCCATCGTCGCGTAGCCGACCGCGGCCTCGGATCGGTTCGAGGTCGTCAGCAGCACCGCGCCGCGCAGGTTGGCGAGCATCCAGATCGACGGTGCCCGGACCCGGGCCTGGATGTTCTGCAGCGCGACGTCGTCGCGGGTCCAGTCGAGCGTGCGGCCGATCGCCTGCTCGATCGTCTGCGTGTACGCGCGCAGCATCGGATCGACGTCGAACAGGTGCAGCTCGGCGCCGACCGCGGTCGCGACCTCGCGGGCCGCGGTGCGGGTGACGTCACCCGAGTTCGCGGTCGGCTGGTACGCGCACGCGAGCAGGCGTCGGGTCAGCGCCGCGGCGTCGCCCGCGATCGCGTCGTCGAGGTCCGGCAGGTGCGCGAGGGCGGCGCGGACGCCGCGCGGGCCCAGCTCGGCGATCGCCAGCTCGATCGCGAGGCGGACCAGCACCACGCACGCCGCCGAGTCGGCGCCGCCCGAGATCGACACGACGTAGCCGCGGGCCCGGCTCTTGCGAAGGTAGTCCCACAGCCCGAGCCCGACGGTGCGCGCGAACTCCTCGTGGCGGACG
>JAYTAJ010000366.1:0-9888 GCA_043737575.1 Myxococcales bacterium
GCCCGCGGCTGATCGCCCTCCCACTTCCAGGTCAGCTTCGGCGTCACCGCCGGGTTCGGCGTCGCCATGCGCTGCAGCATCGCGACCGTGCGCGCGGTCTGGACGGCGTCGAAGTTGCCGTTGGGGCCGACCAGCCGCAAGACCGTGCCGTCGATCGCGGTGAACACCCAGTCGGACACGCCGACTGGCACGGTCTCGTGATCGACGCTGAACCGCTGCGTGAGGGTCAGTCGGCCGGGCATGCCGGTCACGATGCGCGTGATCTCGAAGCCGTTGTTGACGTTCTGCGGGATGTTGCAGTCGCTGCCGCCGCCGGTCCCGGCCTCGAGCGGATGGCCGCGATCCTTCGGACACAGGACGCCCATCTTGCGATGCGGGTTGAGCGGCGCCGGGCCATTGGGCACGACCTCGCAGATGTAGGCATTGGGACTGTCGAGCTTGCAGGTGTCGGTGCGGATCCAGAACTCCTTGAACTTCGTCCCGTCGGGCGCGGTCTGGGCGTCGGCGTCGCCGGCGAGCGGCCAGTCCTCGGCCCAGCCGCGCACCGGATCGCGGCGGCGCTCGGGGATCTTGAGCTTCATGTCGAGGTGGAACTGGTACAGCGCGAGATCGCGGATGAACTGCATCGACCAGCTCGGCGCGATGTTGGTGTTGCGCGCGAGCTGCACGCGCACGCCCCACGGTCCGCTCTTGTGGCGCCCGGTGATCCAGACCGGCACCACCTTGGTGCCGTCGGTGTGGCAGAACGCGGGCAGGCTGGCCGCGGGCGAGCAGCGGGTCCACGTCCCCTGGTTGTGGCTGTTGCGCGGGGTGCCGGCGCCGCGCGCGTTGGCCGACGTCTCGACCTCGGTCATGAGGCCGGTGATGTCGAAGTGGTGGCCAGCGTCGTCGCTGATCTCGAGCGTGAGCGCCTGCGTCCCGACCGGCGGCAGCACGGTGAGCGCAGCGAGCCACTCGCCAGGATGCGCGAGATCGGGGATCGCGGGCGTCTGCTCGATCAGCACCTGACCGAGCTCGGGATCGCGGTAGTACCAGGTCACCGTCGGCGCCCCGGTGCCGGTGTCGTCGGCGAATCGCAGCCACGGCCGTGCCGGCTCGGCCTCGGCCAGGCGCTCGGGGATCTCGAGCGCGGTGATGCGCGGCAAGAAGTCACTCGCGGTCGCGACGTCGACCGGCAGGTTGCTGCCGTCGGTCACGCGGACGTGGACCGGGTAGTAGAACGACAGCGGCACGGTGCCGCTCGGGCCGTGGTGCGACGGCGCGATCAGCGGTCGCGCCAGGTACGCCAGCGTCCACACCGCCGGATCGAGGTTGGCGGCCTCGCCCCCGGTCGCGACGGCGAGCGCGTTCTTCTCGGCGAACACGTCGTCGAGCGTGCGCGGCGTGGCGAGGATCGGCTCGGCGGCGACCGGCTGGTAGCGGTGGTCGAAGCCGAGCAGCGCGCCCGCGGGATCGAGCCGCACCTGGAGATCGGCCATGCCGCCGACCAGCTCGCCGTACGTGATCGTCGCGTCGACCTGACGGACCGGCAGCCGCGGCGTGAACGCGACCTCGATCGGATCGGCGACGTAGATCGGCGCCGCCTCCTCGGTCTCCACCGACAGCTCGTCGGGCTCGGCCGGCTCGGGGTTCATCTCGACGGTCGGCGCCGACTCGTTCTCGGCCTGCTCCTCGGCCGACGGCGGCGGCACCAGATCCGAGGCGATGCCGAAGATCCGCACGGCCAAGGTCGGACACTGCCGCCATGGGGTCGGGCCGGGGCCGGGCGGCGCGCAGCCGGCGCCGAGGCCCGCGGCGCACGCGCACGGCGTGGTCGCGTCGGGCAGGAGGCCGAGGCGGTGCAGCTCGGCGGCGGCGAGCTCGATCGCACGATCGTCGGTCATCACCGGGCCGGCGTCGTCGAGCGGGATCGGCTCGGCGGCGGAGAACCGCATGCGGCCACTGCCGTAGTCGGTCTCGAGGACGCCGGCCGGGCCCGACGCGCGGATGGTGCCGCCGTCGGTGGTGACGTCGGTGAGCCCGAGCCGCTGGGCGAGGTCGGTGGCGCGCTGCGCGACGTCGCCGCGCTCGATGCGCCAGACGTAGATCGAGTCGGTCGCCGGCGTGACGATCTGGGTCGGGGGATCGCTGCACGCCGCGACCGCGAGCACGATGACGAGAGACAGGCGAATGAGACGCATCAGTGCTCCTTGCGCGCGGCGCGGCCGCGGCGACGGCGAACCAGCAGCGCGACGACGAAGAACGCGAGGACGCTGCCGCCCGGCGCGGGGGATCCGGTGCAGCCGCAGCCGGCCAGCTCGGCGTCGCTGCCGCGATCGCCGCGCCGCGACGACGGGCCGCTACCGCCGGAGCCACCGCAGGTGCCAGCATCGCAGTTGTCGGGCGGCTCGAAGCCGCTGCCGCCGTGGGGCTCGGGCCCCGCGTCGGTCGCGGGATCGGTCTTGCAGCAGTCGAGGCTGTCGCGGGTCGGGCCGCCGCTGTACGGCCCGCTCGGCGACAAGAAGTAGCTGGGCGTCGCGTTCCACACGTTCTCGCCCTGCAGCAGCATGAAGTTGGTGTCGCCCATCGTCGTCGGGCACGACATCGCGTACGTGATCATCAGGTTCATCTGGTTGAGGAACAGGTACTCGCTGCGGCCCTCGCCGCGGACGTGGAGCACGCCGGGGTCGCAGAACCCGAAGTCGCGGGCCTCGGTCGCCGCGGTCTCGTGGAAGTCCGACCAGCAGTCGGGGTAGCTGTCGGGGCCCCACGCGCACCAGCCGACGAAGTTGCCGTCGCAGTCGACCTCGTGATCGCAGCCCGTGCCCTCGCTGCGATTGCCGAGCGCCCACTGGGCGTTGTTGAACTGACCCTCTGGATCGTAGCCGTCGGTGCAAGGCGTGCAGTCCGAGCACTGACCGGCTCGCTCCCAGCGCTTGGTGCGACCGTCGAAGTCGCTGGCGCCGGAGTCATCCAGGCAGGTGTCGTCGCAGGTCTTCGGCACGCCGTCGGAGCCCCAGCCGAGCGAGCCAGGGCTGCAGTCGTCGCCCATCGCCGAGTTGCAGAAGTCGCAGACGCCGTCGGCGCCGCTGTCCCAGCCGTCGGCGCCCGCACACGGGCAGTCGTTCGGGCAGTTGATCAGGTCCTCGCCCTGCTGCTCGGCGAGCGGACGGTCGGACGCACAGCTGAGGCGCGCCGGATCGCGGGTCTCGGGACCCGAGGCATCGCCGCACTGCGGCCGATCGGGATACTGGCTGTGACGGGTGTCGACATCGCAGTAGTCGTCGCCGCAACAGTCGGAGACGTGGTCGGAGCCCCAGGCGCACCAGGTGCGGCCGCCGCCGCAGGCCTCGTCGAGCTCCTGGAAGTCGCAGGTGCCGTTGCCGAACTGGCCGCAGATGTCGATCGGGTACTCGCAGCAGGTGCAGTCCTGCGGGCAGTTGTCGGGAGTCTCGCTGTCGTCGGTGACGCCGGGGCAGCCGTCCTCGGTGTCCTCGAGCGTGAGGTCGCAGACGCCGTTGCCGCACCGGCCCGCGTCGAGGGCGTCGACCGCGGCGTCGGACGGCGCGTCGTAGGCGGCGTCGGCGATCGGGGCGTCGAAGGGCGCGTCGACCATCGCATCGACAGTCGCGTCGATCGCAGCATCGACAGGCGCGTCGATCGCAGCATCGACAGGCGCATCGACCGCGGCATCGGTCGGCGGCGAGGCATCGGTCGGCGGCGCCGCGTCGATCGGCCCGCCCGCGTCGATCATCGGCCCGCCCGCGTCGATCATCGGCCACCAGCCGGCATCGATCATCGGCCAGCCGGCATCGACCATCGGCGATCCGCCATCGAACGTCGGCCACCCCGCATCGGTGATCACCCCTCCGTCGGCGTCGACCGCGTCCGTCGCATCGCCCGCGTCCATCGCGTCGCCCGCATCGGCGTCGGCGTCGTCCGCGTCCGCGTCCGCGCCGTCGTCGGCGTCGGTCGGATCCGGCTCGCCGCCCGACGCATCGCTGCCGCTGCCGCTGCCGCCGCCGTCGTCGGTCGCGACGCACGCGATCCCACCGTCCGGCAATGGGTGACACGTCAGACCGCCTCTCTTGGTCGACGACTCCGATCGACATCCGATCGCGGACACCGACATCACGAGAACCAGCGACCCCACGATCCGGCGCAGCATCCTTGGCTGCGTCAGCAAGATCGAGACCGCCGCGCCGCGCGCCGCCGCTCCGACGACGATCGCGCTCGCTCAGCCTCGATGCAGGCGCGCGCCCCGAGGGCGCCACCCCGCATCGCCGCGTGCTGCAGCCATCAGAGAACGATGGTTGCGGTCACGGCGCGAGCCGGCCGCGCTGCCACGCGCCGCTGGCGTCGCGCTCGTACGCGACGCGATCGTGCAGGCGACTCGGCTGGCCCTGCCAGAACTCGATCGCATCGGGCACGACGCGATATCCGCCCCAGCCGTCCGGACGCGGCGGCTCGACTCCCGCGTACGCGGCGTCGAGCTCGGCCACCCGCGCCTCGAGCGCGGCCCGCGACGCCAGCGCGCGCGACTGCGCCGAGGCGATCGCCGCCAGGCGGCTACCGCGCGGCCGCGACGCGAAGTAGCGGTCCGACTCGTCCGCGCTCACCCGCTCGACCGCGCCCTCGATGCGGATCTGGCGATCGAGCGGCGACCAGTAGAGCACCAGCGCCGCGATCGGCCGCGCCGCCATCGCGACGCCCTTGCGGCTGTCGTAGTTGGAGAAGAACACGAAGCCGCGATCGTCGAGCTCCTTCAGCAGCACCACGCGCGCCGAGGGTCGGCCGTCGGCGTCGACGGTCGCGAGCGTCATCGCGTTGACCTTGGCGAGCGCGGCGCGCTCGGCGTCGGCGAACCAGCTGCGGAACAGCGCGAACGGCTCGTCGGGGCACGTCGCGGGATCGAGCGCCGCGCCCCGGTACTGCTCGCCGTGGTGCCAGAGTCGATCGGTCATTCGTCGCCGTGCGGCAGGAGCTCGATCAGCGCGTGGTAGCTGTTGTGGACGGTCTCGAACTTCGCCTCGAAGGCGCCGGCCTGATTGTTGGCGCAGTCCTCGCCCATCGCGCCGATCGACGCGCGCAGCGCACCGAGCCGCTCGCCCCACGCCACCGCGTCGACGGTCTCGGGCGCGGCCGCGCGCTCGAGGTTGCCGAGCAGCTGCTCGAAGTCGCCCATCGCACCGCAGGTGCCGTCGGTGCGGGCCTGGCCGGCCTCGGCGTGCCACAGCGGCGCCAGGCGATCGTGGAATGCGGCGACCGCGGGCGGCTGGCCGGCGTGGTGATCCTTGCCCGCCATGTGATCGGCGTGCTCGACGGTCGAGGTGGCGGGCTTGGACTTGCCGCCGCACCCGAGGGCGGCGACGACGAACGCGAGGACCAGGAGGCGCGACATCCGACGTGCTTGCCACGATCGCGATCGGCGCGCAACGGGACCGCTCACCGCAGCGGCCGCAACCCGCGCCGCGCCCGCTCCTGGTTGACCGTGCGCAGGACCTCGTCGTCGACGGTCAGGAGCTTCGCCAGCGGCGCGGTGCCGAGGCCGAGCCGCTCGGCGCTCACCGCGACCTCGACGCCGCACGCGAACACGAGATCGAGCAGCGCCGCCATCGCGACCCAGAACTCGGCGGTCTGCCGGGTCTTCACGCCGAGCGGCGCGGCGCCGCCCGCGATCAGCTTCGCGAGCCGCGGGCCCGGCGCCCAGGTCGCGAGGTCGATCGGCGCGCGGACCTCGAGCGCCAGGTGGGCCCGCAGCCGCTTCACCGCGCGCGCCTTGTTCTCGTGCTGCGACCGGCTGTCGTCGGCGTGGGCGCTGACGCCGCTGGCGCGGTGACGCACCCGCACCGCGCTCTCGGTCTTGTTGCGGTGCTGGCCGCCGGGTCCGCTGGCGCGGTAGCGATCGACGTCGCACTGCCGCACCAGCTCGTCGTCGGTCAGGAGGATCGCGGCGTCGCGCGCGGCCGCCGCCATCGCCACCAGGGTCAATTCGCCTGCGACGGCGGCGGCGGTTCGGCGCCCGGACGCGACGGCGGCTTGGCCGCCTCGGTCGGCTCGATGTAGATGTCGACGCCACCGCGCTCGCCAGCGCGGCCGATCTCGACCCGGGTCGCGCCGTCGGTGGTGAGCGAGCTGATCAGGCGCTCGAGCTTGTCGTCGCGGTTGGTCTTCATCGCCGCGCACAGCTGATCGAGCACGTCCATCGGCATGCCGGGCGCGATCGCCGCGGTGCGCACCACCGCGCCGCCGCGGATCCGCACCGACAGGCCGAACGACGGATGCGGCGCGCCGCGCAGGATATCGACCACCGCGGGCGGCAGCGGCGCCCCCGCGAAGTGCTGGAAGCCGGCGGCGACGCTCTCGACCTGATCGTCGACGGTCTCGCCCGGCACCGCGAACTCGAACTCCGAGAACGACGCGTCGCCGATCGACTGCGTGAAGCGCTCGATGCGCTCGACCTTGTGATCGGTGACCCACTTCTTCATCTGGAACTTCGCCTCGTGGGTGCCGAACAGCGGCTCGACGCGGTCCCACGCCTGCGGATCCCAGAAGTGCCAGCCGGTCGTGACCTTGCCGCCCCACACGCCGACCCACGGGCCGACCAGCTTCGGCTCGAGCTTCTCGCCGAGCAGATCGAGCGCCGCCGCGTCGCTCTTGGCGACGTTGCACAGCTTCAGGTAGTCGGCGAGCTTCGGGACCATCCCGGCCGGATCACCCCACGCGCCCCACCACATCCGTCGCAGATCCGAGCCCAGCATCGCGAGGAAGCTGACCGCGTGGCCGGGCGGCATCTCGGGCGGCGTCGGGATGTGCTCGAGCCAGCGATCGAGGTGGATGTCCATCCACTCCTCGACGATCGGCAAGCTCGACAGCGCGATCTGCAGGTTCAGGCGGATCGCCAGGGCTCGGTTGAGCGCGCTCTCGAGCGGATGACTCATGGGACCTCGTTCGACGGTGGCGGTCAGCTGCGGTGCCGATCCAGGATGCCACGGCCGGCCACTTCGCCGCTATCGGTCAGGCGTCTTCACGCTCGGCGCGGATGCGCGGCAGGAGCATCACGAAGTTGCACGGGCGGTGGCGGTGATCGAGTTGCGGCACCAGGATCTGCTCCATGCCGAGGCGGACGCCGCCGGTCGAGCCGGGCAGGAGGAAGACGAAGGTGTCGCCGCACAGCGCGCCCTCGGCGCGGCTCTGGATCGTCGACGAGCCGATCTCGGCGAACGACAGGTGGCGGAACAGCTCGCCGAAGCCGGGGATGGCCTTGGTGACGTGGGGCGCGAGGGCCTCGGGGGTGACGTCGCGCGGCGTGACCCCGGTGCCGCCGGTCGCGATCACGACGTCGATGCCGGGGTCGGCGATCCACGCGCCGAGCTGCGCGCTGATCAGCTCGCGGTTGTCCTTCACGATCACGTGAGCGGCGATGCGGTGGCCGGCGGCCTCGAGCAGCGACGCGATCAGCGCGCCGCTCTGGTCGTCCGCCATCGTCCGGGTATCGGACACCGTGAGCACGCCAGCGTTGATCGGGATGAACGGGCGTGACGGATCGATCGGCATAGGGGCTCCGTGGTCTCGCGTCTTGGGAGGGGGGCCCCATCGGGGCATGACCCGATGGGGGGAAGGGGCTGGCGACAGCCCCTCAAACAACCAGATTCACGAGACGACCTTTCACGTAGACCTCGCGCTTGATCGGCTTGCCGGCGAGGAACTCGACGACCTTGGGCTCGAGCTTGGCGGCGGCGAGGATGTCGGCCTCGGCGGCGTCGGCCGCGACCTCGATGGTGCCGCGCAGCTTGCCCGCGACCTGCACCGCGATCGTCAGGACGTCGCGCTTGAGCTTGGCCTCGTCGTAGGCCGGCCACGCCTCGTACGCCAGCGACTGCGCGTGGCCGAGCCGCGACCACAGCTCCTCGGCGACGTGGGGCGCGAACGGCGACAGGATCTTCACGAACGCCTCGAACCACGGCTTCGGCACGGTGCCGGCCTTGGTCGCCTCGTTGACGAACACCATCATGTCGGCGATCGCGGTGTTGAGCCGCAGCGTGTCGACCGCCTCGGTGACGCGCTTGATCGCGGCGTGGAGCGCGCGCTCGAGGTCGCGCAGCTCGGGCCGCGCGCCGTCGTCGTCGGTGAGCTTGCCGCTCGGCGCGTCCTCGTCACCGACCGCGAGCCGCCACGCCCGATCGAGGAAGCGGCGGCAGCCCGACACGCCGTCGGTCGACCACTCGATGCCCTCCTCGAGCGGGCCCATGAACAGCTCGTACAACCGCAGCGCGTCGGCGCCGTACTCGTCGCACATGTCGTCGGGGTTGACGACGTTGTACTTCGACTTCGCCATCTTCTCGAACGCGGTCGCGACCGGCGTGTCGGTGCCGGTGACGAACCAGCCGGCGTCGCGCTGCTCGACCTCGCGCGGGTAGTAGTATTTGCCGCGGGCGTCCTGGAACGAGGTCTTGTGGACCATGCCCTGGTGCACCAGCCGCTGGAACGGCTCCTTGGTCGACACCAGCCCGGCGTCGAACAGCACCTTGTGCCAGAAGCGCGCGTACAAGAGATGCAGGGTCGCGTGCTCGGAGCCGCCGACGTAGAGGTCGACCGGCATCCAGTACTTCTCCTCGGCGGCGTCCCACGCCACGTCGGTGCGCTGCGGCGACAGGAAGCGCAGGTAGTACCAGCACGAGCCGGCCCACTGCGGCATCGTGTTGGTCTCGCGCACCGCGGGCGCGCCGGTCTCGGGATCGGTCGTCTGCATCCACTCGACGGCGCGCGCCAGCGGCGGCCGGCCGTCGGCGGTCGGCTTGAACTCGTCGAGCTCGGGCAAGAGCACGGGCAGCGCGTCGTCGGGTAGCACCTTGACGGAGCCGTCGGCCAGCTCGATCGTCGGGAACGGCTCGCCCCAGTAGCGCTGCCGCGAGTACAGCCAGTCGCGCAGCCGGAAGCGCACGCTCTTGTCGCCGAGGCCGCGCTCGGCCAGCCACGCGATCACGCGGTCCTTGGCCTCGTCGTTGCCGAGCCCGTCGAGAAAGCCGCTGTGGACGTGCGGGCCGTCGCCGAGGAACGGCGCGGCCTCGACGTCGCCGCCGCGGACGACCTCGACGATCGGCAGGCCGAACGTCTTCGCGAACGAGTGATCGCGCTCGTCGTGGCCGGGGCACGCGAACACCGCGCCGGTGCCGTACGACGCCAGCACGTAGTCGGCGACCCAGATCGGGATCGCCGCGCCGGTCACCGGGTTGGTCGCGTACGCGCCGGTGAAGACGCCGGTCTTCGGCGCGTCGGCGGCGGCGGCGGCGCGATCGCGCTCGCTCTTCTTGCCGACCTCGACGCGGTACCCGGCGACGGAGGCGGCCTGGGCCGGGACGGTGACGCGATCGACCAGCGCGTGCTCGGGCGCGAGCACGACGTAGGTGCCGCCGAACAACGTGTCGGGCCGCGTCGTGAACACCTCGATCGCGGCGTCGGTGCCGACGATCGCGAACGAGACGTTGGCGCCGACCGAGCGGCCGATCCAGTTGCGCTGCATCTCGAGCGTGCCGTTGGGCCAGTCGAGCGCGTCGAGATCATCGATCAGACGATCGGAGAACGCGGTGATACGCAGCATCCACTGCTTCATCACGCGGCGCTCGACGTCGTCGCCGGTCTCGATGTACTTGCCGTCCTTGACCTCCTCGTTGGCGAGGACGGTGCCGAGCGCGGGGCAGAAGTTGACGGCGACCTCGGCGCGGTACGCGAGGCCGGCCTCCCACAGCTTGCGGAAGATCCACTGCGTCCACCGGTAGTAGCCGGGCTCGCTGGTCGTGACCTCGCGGTCCCAGTCGTACGACAGCCCGAGCCGCGACAGCTGGTGCTTGAACGTGGCGATGTTGCGCTCGGTGATGATGCGCGGGTGGATGTTCTCGCGCTCGGCCT
>JAYTAJ010000367.1:0-1809 GCA_043737575.1 Myxococcales bacterium
GGATCGCAAGGACCGATCGGCCTCACTGGATCGCAGGGACCGATCGGCCTCACCGGCGCCACCGGATCGACCGGATCGCAAGGACCGATCGGCCTCACCGGCGCGACCGGCGCCACCGGATCGCAGGGCCCGCGCGGCTTCGACGGCCCCGCCGGCCCTGAGGGGCCGCAAGGCTTCGAGGGACCGCAAGGCCCGCAAGGCCCGTCGGGCAGCACCTCGGTCGACAACTGCCCGGGCGGCATGCAGCGGTTCTCGCCGGGCCATTCAACCCTGTGCGTTGCCGTCGGCCCCGCGCTGAACTGGCCGGACTCGGAGCGGTTCTGCCTCGAGAACTACCGCGCCGAGATCTGCACCCTCGTGCAGTGGCGCAAGGCCTTCTGCCTGTCGGGCCCGACCCAGCCGCCCGGCCCGTCCTGGACCTCGACGTACTCCGGCTCGCTGTCCTTCGCGGCGCCGAACAACTGTTTCTTCGACGGGTTGCAGTCGGCGTTCTACACCAACAACCAGCGCGTCGCGACCTGCTGCCTCGAGTGGATGGACTATCCGTCGTCGTCGCCGCAGCTGTAGCCGCTACTCGAGCGGCGCGCGAAACACCAACAGCTCGTCGGGGCCGGTGATGGTCTGGTACTGGTTGTCGACCACCGCGACGACGCGGCCGTCGGCCAGCCGGGCGAGGCCCTCGAGGTTCAGCGAGCCGCGCAGGACCGGCGCGAGATCGAGCGCGATCCGCGGCGCGATCGCGGCGGCCCCGTCGAGGTCGAACGCCAGGATGCGCGTCACCGCGAAGTGACGCTCGATCGCGATCGCGCGCAGCCGATCGCCATCGACCCAGCAGTCGAGCGCCGACAGCTTGCCGGCGTCGGTCGTGAGTCGCAGGCGCTGCACGACGCGGGCGCCGCTGGCGCGATCGATCGTCACGATCGGCGCCCAGCGGCCGTCGCCGTCGGTCGCCGCGGTCTCGATCGCGATCGCGATCCGCCCGCCCGCCGCGCACACGCCCTCGGCGCCGTGGTTGGCGCCGACGTCGACGCCGAGCTCGTCGCTGCGCAGCTCGATCGGCGCGTCGACCCGGGCGTAGCCGTCCCCGGCCGCGGCGATCGTGAACGCCCGCGCGACGCCACGCTCGCGGCCCTCGGTGCCGACCACGAAGCGCCCGTCGGGCAGGCTCGCGATCGCCTCGAGGTCCTCGTCGTCGGGCAGGCCGCGCACCGCGAAGCGCTCGGCCGCGGCGCGCGAACCGTCGAGCTCGATCTTCCACAGCGACGCGCCGCGCTCGGCGACGCTCCACAGCGCGCCGTCGCCGTCGATCGCGAGGCCCGACAGACCGTGCTCACCGTGGGTGTCGACGGTGACGCGATCGAACAGCAGCGCCGCGCCCTCGCGATCCACGCCCGGCCCGCCGCGCGATCCGCAGCCGACCAGCGCGACGGTCGCGACCAGCCACCTCACGCCGCCCTCAGCACGATGCGTCCGATCTCCGGCGCCGCGCCGATGCGCACCGGCGGTCCCCAGTAGCCGGCGCCGCGGCACACGTACAGCGTCGTGCCCTGCTCGCGGTACAGGCCGGCGACGCGCCCGCCCTGCTGCAGCGCGACGATGTAGTGCCACGGCCAAACCTGGCCGCCGTGGGTGTGCCCCGACAGCTGCAGCGCGACCCGGTGGCGGATCGCGTGGACGATCTGCCGCGGCTGGTGCGCGAGCAGCACCACCGGCAGCGCCGGATCGCGGCCGGCCAGCGCGGCGTCGTAGCGCGGACCGTGGCTCGGCCCGAACCGCCCCGCGGTGTGATCGTCGACGCCGGCCAGCGTG
>JAYTAJ010000368.1:0-1809 GCA_043737575.1 Myxococcales bacterium
AGCTGGATCTCCTCGAGCGACAGGGCGGGGAAGCCGAGGGGCATGCCGCGGATCGCGGAGGCGGTGCCGCGCTCCTCGGCGCGGCGGGCCATGAGGTGCGCGATCACGCGCGGCGTGCCGTCGGGCAGCGGGCCGAAGATGCCGCGGCGGCGGCCGTCGTCGCCGCGACTGCCGGAGGAGGCGCCCTCGTACGAGGAGAGATCGAGGCCGCGCGCGGGGAAGCCGAAGCCACCGGTGTTGCCGGGGCCGCCATCGCCGAGCGCGTAGTCGGGTTGGGCGTGGCAGTGCCAGCACACCTTGCGGAAGACGCGGGTCGAGACCTCCTCGAAGTCGACGGCGCGGGCGAGGACGGGTAGGCGCGCTTCGGGCGGCGGCGGCGCGGGAGGTGGCGCGAGCGGCGCGCGCAGGACGAACGCGGCGAGGTCGCGGGCCTCGGCGACGGTGAGGCCGAGGCGCGGCATCAGCGTGTCGGGATCGACGGCGAGCGGATCGACGATCCACGCGATGACGCGATCGGATCGCAGGCGGGTGCGGGCGAGGGCGAGATCGGGCGCCAGCGCGATCGCATCGGCGGGATGCGGGGGCGCGGCGGCGGGCGCGGGCGGCACCGTCGCGCCGGTCATGCGGTGGCACGCGACGCAGCCACGCTCGACGAACAGGCGCGCGCCCACGGCGACATCGCCGTCGGAAGGGGGCGGCGGCGCGGCGGCGTCGTCGTCGGGCACGAGGTACGCGGCGAGGATCGCGGCGTCGGTCGCGTCGATCGCGAGGCGCGGCATCGACGCGAGCAGGCCGGGGCGGACGTCGATCGGGTGCTGCAGGAACGCGGTGACCCAGGCGCGCCGCAGCCCGCGATCGCCGACGTGGGCGAGGGACGGCGCGACCAAGAGGCTGCGGAGGTGGCCCTGCCAGGTCGCCAGATCGGCGGGCGCCGCGGCGAACGTCCCGTCGCGGATCGCGCGGTGGCACTGCACGCAGTGGCGATCGGGCGGCGCCGCGGCGAGGCCGGTGCCGTCGTGGCAGCGGTTGCACTCGTACTTCGCGATCAGCGCCCGCGCCTGCGAGTCGTCGCGCGGCGGCGGCGCATCTCGCGGCGGCGACGGTGGCGGCTGGGTCGCGGCGCGATCGCGGCACCCGGCCGCGGCGATCACCAGCGCGGCGGCGACCACCGCGCGCGCGGCCTTCACGTCGCGAGCACGCGACAGGGCACCTTCGCGAACTTCTTGCCGGCCTTCTTGCAGCGCTCGAGCGCCGCGTCGCGGCCCGCGGTGTCGCCGCCGCGATCGCGCACCGTCGCGGCGATCGCCCAGCCGACCGCGTCGGGCACCACGTCGCGCGCCGCCAGATCCTCGATCAGCGTGCGGGCCTCGGTGACGCTGGCCTCGCTGGCCTCGCGCACCAGCGCCTCGGCGAGCCGGGCCTGGAGGATCGGATCGTCGGCGCTGCTCGCGCGCTGCTGGCGGATCGTCGCGATCGCGTCGGTGACCGCCTCCTTGTCCTTCCACGATCGCATCCGCGCTGTCACCTGGACCAGCTCGGCGCGATCGTGGAGCACCGCATCGGCGAAGGCGTGGTTGCGCAGGTAGTGGACCAGCGTGCGGTAGTTGCCCGTGCGCAGCGCGTCCTCGCTGCGCTTGATCTCGCGCACCGCCTTGTTGCCCGCGAGCTGGACCGCGTTGCCGCACGGCCACGCTGCGGTGGGGACCGCGACCGAGGCCGCGACGATGAGGGCGATCAGGCTCGCGAGCTTCGACATGCTGCGAAGCTAACAGCCCGACCCAGGCGGTGCCACGCCTCAGCGCACGGGGG
>JAYTAJ010000369.1:0-4278 GCA_043737575.1 Myxococcales bacterium
TTCCCTTGTCGGCCCGGCCGGCCTTCTCGCTTGGGTTCCATCTTGGACACAGTATCCGCCTCTCCGAAGGTGTCCACGGGAGTGGATCAAGCTCACGCGTCGCGCAAGGACGCTCGCTCTCTTTCTGCGCTGCGAAAAAGCGAGTGACTGCTCGCTCTCTTTCTGCGCTGCGAAAAAGCGAGTGACTGCTCGCTCTCTTTCTGCGCGTGCATAAAGGAGAGTGACTGGTCGCTCTCTTTCTGCGCGTGCCCGAACCGGAGTGCCTGCTCGCTCGTTCTGCGTGTGCCCAGGCCGGAGTAACTGCTCGCTCTTCCGAGCGTGCGCAAAGAGAGTGATTGCTCGCTCTCTTTGTGCTGCGCTCTGGCGCGAGTGCTCGCTCTCTTTCTGCACCTACGCGGCGGAGTGACTGCTCGCTCTCCGCGTGTGCGCAAAAAGAGAGTGACTGCTCGCTCTTTCCACCGTGTGCGCAAAAAGAGAGTGACTGCTCGCTCTTTCCGCCGCGTGCGTAAAAGAGAGTGACTGCTCGCTCTTTCCGCCGCGTGCGCAAAAGAGAGTGACTGCTCGCTCTCTTTGTGCTGCGCTCCGGCGCGAGTGCTCGCGCTCTTTCTGCCTTCGGCGGAGCGACTGCTCGCGGCTTTTCTACGCGGCCTGCGGGTGCTCGACCGCTTCCATGAACGCGGAGTAGCAGGCGGGCTCGCCGGTCTTGTACAGCCCGTACCAGGCGGCGAGGGCCTCGGGGCTGAAGACGTCGAGGCGCGCCAAGATCAGGTGCGCGAAGTCGACGGGCGCGGTCGCGGAGGCGGTGATGACACCGCGGTCGTCGATGGCGGGCTGGTGCTGGTAGAGCGCGCCGCCGCGGTAGCCGGTCGAGGCGAGGAAGCTGGGATCGTTGCTGGTGTGGCGGCGATCGTCGAGGAGGCCGGCGCGGGCCAGGCCGAGCGTCGCGCCGCAGATCGCAGCGATCGGCACCCCGGCGTCGACGAAGGCGCGCGCGGCGTCGAGAGCGGGCTCGACCTCGGGATCGGCCCAGAGGTCGGCGCCCGGCAGGATGAGCAGCGCGCTGTCGTCGGGCGACAGGTCGGCGATCGTCAGGTCGGGCAGCAGCGTCATGCCGCCGATCGTGACGATGGGCGCGTCGTCGAGCCCAACGGTGCGGACCCGGTACTGCGACGGAACGCCGATCGCGGGCCGGTTGAGGTGCGCGACGGCGAACCCGGGCTCCCAGTCGGCCAGCGTGTCGAGGATGAGCAGGTGGACATCGCGTTGGGGAGTCGTCATGGGCGAAGGCTGACCGGGCGCCGCGGTCTCGCCAATCGGCGGACTTCGCACGTCGCCGCGCCGGTACGCCTGCCCACGTCAGCGCCGCGGATCGCCGCAGGCCGCGGCGCGCTGCAGCAGGCGAGCGCGCTGGCGCGCGTTCTCGGTCAGCGACGCCGCCGCTCGAGCTCGCGGCGCGCCTCGTCGTAGCGCGCCACGCGCTCGACGCGCGCGAGCTCGTCGTCGAGCGCGGCGGGTCGGGGATGCCCACGCCGGGCGAAGGCCTCGACGACGGGCGCGGAGCGCGCGAGCTCGTCGTCGAGCGCGGCGGGTCGGGGATGCCCATGCGGGCGGAGGCCTCGACGACGGGCGCGGGGCGCGCGAGCTCGGTCGCGCCGTCGACGATCAGGAACCGGACGGGGAGGGCGGTGACGATGCGACCGGCCCAGTTCGGATCGCTTGCCATGACGAGACGACAATCGACCCCGCGGCGGATCGACCTCGCCGGCGATCTTTTCAGTACAGCCGATGCAGGTGACTGCCGCGGTAGTAGTGGCGCAGGATCGCGTCGTGGCGCTTGCCCGCGGCGGCGAGGCCGATCGCGCCGACCTGATCCATGCCGACGCCGTGGCCGAAGCCCGCGCCGCGGAACACGAAGGCGGTCGGCGCCGCCGCGGGGCCCTTGGCCGCCACCGCGAACAGGGTCGACTTCAGGCCGCCGAGCAAGCGGCGCAGGACCAGGTCGCCCTCGACGACGACGGTGGCGCGGTCGCCGACGATGCGCAGCGCGGTGACCCGGCCCGCGCGCGATCGTCGCACCGGCTCGAGGGCGCGGAGGCTGCCGACGCTCGGGTGCGCGGCGGCGATGCGCTTGCCCAGCGCGGCGGCGTCGGCCTCGACGGTCCAGCGGAAGTGCTTCGCGCCCCACCGCGTCGCGCCGCTCGGGAACCGCGCCGCGGGCGCGGCGAGGAACGCCTCGAGGTTGGCGTCGTCGACGGTGGCGAAGGCCGCGGCCAGCGCCGGGTCGGAAGTGTCGATCGCGCCGCGCAGCGACGGATCGGGCGTGCCGCCCCAGATGACGTCGTTGTCCTCGGTGTGGCCGCCGGCCGACGCGCTGTAGCGGGCATCGACCAGCCCGCCGCCGTCGCGCAGCAGCACGACGCCGCGGGTCGCCTGCACCGCCTTGGTGGTGCGCGGGTGCTCCTTGCCCGCGCCCGCGTAGACCTGGCACTGCTGCGTCGAGCACAGCAGGTACGGCTCGGTCAGGCTGCGATGGCCGAGCTTCTGCAACAGCTCGGTGCGCGCCGCGATCGCCTGGGCCTCGAGGGCGGCCTCGGGCGCGTCGGGGAAGATCTCGGCGGGGACCAGCCCGGCGAGCAGCTTGTCCTCGGCGACGGCGTTGACCGCGGTCAGCCGCCCGTCGGAGCCGAGGGTGACGTAGACCGCGCCCCAGTAGCGGCGATCCTCGACGCCGGTGTCGAGCTGCGAGCCGCCGCTGTTGGTCGGCACGTCGGTGACGGTGATCGTGTCGGTGGCGCGGGTCGGGCGCAGCCACAGCACCGACGGGTTGGCGACGGTGGTCGAGCCCGACGACGCGACGATCGTGCCGCGCGGCCGGCGCACCAGCTCGGGGTGGACCGCGGTCACGACGTCGTACTTCGCGGCGATCGCCTTGGCGCGGGCCGCGCCCTTGCCCGCGGCGACCGGATCGATCGCGATCAGGGTCTCGCGGGTGTCGATCACCTCGCCGGCGACGGCGAACAGGGTGCCGAGCTCGAACCCGCGCGGGTCGAACCCGCGATCCTTCCACTGCGCGGTGGCGGCGGCGATGCCGGTCGGATCGTCGGGGCCGAGGCGCTCGATCACCGTCCACTCGCGGACCTCGGCGGGCGCGGTGTCCGCCGCCCGGACCGTCCACGTGGTCGCACCGTCGACGACCGTGGCGCTGCCGCCCTCGCCGTCGGGGATGAGGGTCAGCCCACCCGGCGCCGACAGCGTGATGTGGTCGCGGCCGCCGACGATCTGCACGGTGACCAGCGGCACGCCGTCGTCGGTGAACGTGAACCGCGACGAGTACAGGATGCGCAGCTTGTCGGTGGTCGAGGTCTCGTCGGCGCGGGCCGAGGACGCGAGCGCGGTGATGACGAGGAGCCCGGCGAGCGTGCGCATCCTGCGAGGCTAGGCAGCCTCGACGGCGGGGGCAAACTTCTAGCCGATCGCCGGCTGCGGCGCGCGGACGATGAAGTGCAGGTTGAGGAAGTTGATCGCGAAGTGCGCGACGATCGCGCCGCCGAGATCGCCGGTCAGCTCGACCAGCGCGCCGAGGGCGAGGCCCATGGCGAGGGCCCAGGCCGTCCACACCAGGTGGCGCTTGTGGGGGCCGACGTGGAGCAGGCCGAACAGCACGGCCTGCGGCAGGAGGCCGAGCCACGGCTGCAGCGCGCCGCGGAACAGCAGCTCCTCACCGAGGGCGCTGGCGATGGCGAGGATCGCGATCTCGCGCGCCGACGCGTCGCCGAGCATCGCGCGAAAGTCGCGGTGCAGCGTGCGGCCCCACGCGAAGCGCGCGACCACGATCCGGCTGACGATCACCATCGCGAGGCCGAAGGCGAGGCCGAGCGCGGGTGACACCGCGTGCCACCACATCGCGCGATCCTCGTCGCTGCGGTAGATGTCGGCGTCGCCGCGGCCGGCCGAGATCAGGAGACCGGCGAGGGCGAGGGCGCCGTACAACGCGATCACCAGCGACGCCCGGCTGGGCGGTGGTTCGCGAGTGCCGAGCATCGAGTCACTATGCACGACGGCGGTGAGGGGAGCGAGCGAACCGTTCCCCGCAGGACTCGGCTCCCGGAAGCAGAGTACTCGGGCCTTCGGCCCTCGTTACTCTGGTCAGTCCACTTCGGCGTGCCGTAGAGTCCGCGACCATGAGGCTCTTTCTGGCGCTGGTGGGCTGCGCCGCGTGCACCGCGTATGCGCCGGATCCGCCGCCCGAGGCGATCCACGCGCGCTTCGATCCCGACG
>JAYTAJ010000370.1:0-1805 GCA_043737575.1 Myxococcales bacterium
CGTCGGTTGGGTTCCCTCGCGCGGTCTCCGCGCACCGCCCCGCGCCGACGACCCGGCGTGACCCGACGGTGGGACGCGAGGATGGTTGACTTGGTCGTCGTCACGGGTCGTGCGCGTTGGACCGCGTTTCGGGAGAACCCCAACCGACGGAGGACAAGATGCTCGTTGCGCAGTCGATCACGTCTGAACTCATCCGCAGCTTGCGACCGGTGGTCGTGCGGCTGCGTGGCCACAACGCCGGGCTCGCCGATCAGATCGTGCGGGCAGCGACCAGCGTCGCCCTCAACCTCGCCGAGGGCACGCGGCGAACGGGGCGCGATCAGAAGCGTGTGTTCCGGATCGCCGCGGGCGAAGCGCAGGAGGTGAAGGCGGCGCTGCAGACCGCGCACGACTGGGGCTTCGTCGACGGCGAGGTGCTCACGGCGTCGCGCGCGCTCGCTGATCGCGTCGGGGCGCTGACCTACGGCCTCGCGCGGTGAGCCGCGGCCCGGCGCGCGGCCGGGTTATCGGTGCGCGCCACCCGGTTACGGTTACGGCAACGGTAACGGTAACGGCAACGGTTACGGTTACGGTTACGGCAACGGTTACGGCAACGGTTACGGCAACGGCAACGGCAACGGCAACGGTAACGGTAACGGTAACGGTAACGGTAACGGCTACGGCAACGGTTACCGCGCCCCGCGCGTCAGAGCTCGGACGGTCCGTCGTGGGCGGTGCGCAGATCGAACGCGTACAGGATGCCGCGGTTCGACAGCACGTACAGATCGCGACCGTCGGCGACGACCGGATCGGCGGAGACACCGTCGCCGGGATCGAAGTACTCGAGCAGCGCGCCGGTCCGCTTGTCGACGAGGTACAGGCCGGCGCCGGTCAGCGCGTAGATCAGCACGTCGCCCGACAGCTGGGGCGTGGCCGGCTCGCCGCCGCCGCGCGTGCCCTGCCGCCACAGCACGTTGCCCTCGAGATCGAGGGCGTAGACGCCGAGGTCGGCGGCGGCGACGTAGAGCCGCTCGCCGTCGCTGGCGAGGCCACCGACCGCGCCGTTGCCCTGGCTCGGCGTGTTGCCGAGCAGCGGCGTGCGCCACCGGACCAGGCCGGTCGCTTGATCGATCGCCCAGACGCCGCCCGACGACGACGTGACGTAGACGGTGTCGCCGACCGCGACCGGCGTCGCGTCGACGTCGATGAAGCGCTCGGCGTCGCCCTTGAGCGTCGTGAGCCACGCGATCGAGCCGGTCTTGACCCGCAGCGCCACCATCGTGCCGCTGGCGAAGCCGGTGAACACCAGATCGCCGACGACGGTCACGCCGGCGTGGCCGCGCAGCGTGTACTCCTCGGGGGTGTCGCCCTTGTAGGTCCAGCGAAACTCGCCGGTGCGCGCGTCGAGCGCGTAGACCTGATCGGCCTCGTTGGAGAAGACCACCAGATCCTCGACGAGGACCGGGACCCGCAGGATCGGCCCGCGGGTGGCGTAGCGCCACTTGACGACGCCGGTGTCGAGATCGACCGCGAGCAGCTCGCCGTCGTTGGTGCCGACGAACAGGCGATCGCCGGCCACCAGTGGCTGCGAGCTCACCGAGCCGAGTCGCTTGCTCCAGCGGACCTTGCCGTCGAGGGCGCGCATCGAGAAGAAGCGGCCGCCCATCGAGCCGGTGAACACGCTCTCGTCGCCGAGCGCCACGCCCGCGAACTCCTGCGGCTTGACCTCCGACGAGCGATCGCTCGTCACCACCGTCCACCGCACGTGCAGCGACGGGAAGCCGGGGCCGTCGTCGCGATCGACCGGCGCGCGGGTCGCGACGCAG
>JAYTAJ010000371.1:0-1800 GCA_043737575.1 Myxococcales bacterium
GTTCTGCGCCAGCGGCCGGAACACGGTCGCGATCGACAGATCGAGCAGCCCGTCGGGCGGGGTGTCGCCATCGGTCTGGATGTTGGTCTCGAGCTCGCCGTTGACCGAGAAGCCGAAGAACGGCGTGTCGGTGACGTCGCGGCAGCCGACGGCGTCGACGAAGATGTGAGGGTCGCGCAGGTTGAGATCGTTCATGCGGAACGCGGTCGGCACCAGCGTGTTGATCTGGCAGGCGTTGGTGCACGAGTCGGTGTTGTTCAGGTTGCCGTCGTCGCACTGCTCGCCGGTCTCGGTGACCATGTTGCCGCAGCGCGGGACGCAGTCGCTGTCGTTGTTGGCGTTGGCGCCGGCCGGGCAGCAGCCGTCGGCGTTGGCCGGCATCGTGATCGCGGGGAACGAGCACGCGGCGGTGCAGGTGCCGGGGTTGCCGAGGACGTCGCGGGTGCAGACCATGGCGTCGCTGCAGGTGGTCGGGCAGCGCCCGGCGCCGCTGACGATCGCGATGTCGCAGGTCTCGCCGACGTTGACGACGCCGTTGCCGCAGCCGACCAGACAGTCGGTGTCGGTGAGCGGCGTCGCGCCGGGCGGACAGCAGCCGTCGCCGTTCACCGGCGTGACGATCGGCGTGTTCGAGCACACCGCGGTGCAGCTGCCGGCACCCGACAGCGCGTCGGCGGTGCAGGTGATGCCGTCGTTGCACGCGGTCGGGCACGCACCGGCGCCGCTGACGATGCCGGTGTCGCAGGTCTCGCCGGTCTCGACCACGCCGTTGCCGCACGCCGCGACGCAGTCGTCGTCGGTCGCGGTGGTCGCGCCCGGCGGGCAGCAGCCGTCGCCGTTCATCGGCGTCGTGATCGACGAGGTCACGCACATCGCCTGGCACGCCGAGCCGGCCAGCGCGTCGTCGGTGCACGCGATGCCGTCGTCGCACACGCTGGGGCACGCGCCGGTACCGCCGGCGATGCCGGAGTCGCAGACCTCGCCGAACAGCGCGTCGACCATGCCGTTGCCGCAGGTGAACTGGCAGTCGACGTCGCACACGCTGTCGGCCATCTGATCGCCGTCGTCGCAGTCCTCGCCGGGCTCGACGATCGTGTTGCCGCACAGCGCGTTGGTCGCGTCGGTGTCCTCGGGCTTGAGGTTGTCGCCGCACGCGACGAGCGACAGCAAGAGGCACAGAGCGGACAGCGTGGTTCGTGGCGTCATGGCGTCTCCCTCGAAGATCTTCAGTGACAGTACGCCCGGCCTCCCGCGACAGGCAACGGCGCTCGTCTCTCTGATAGCCTCGGCGCCGGATGCCTCGGCGAGATCCCTCGACGCGCAACTGGCCGCTGATCACGGCCGCTGTGGCTGCGATCACGCTCGGGCTCGTCGCGGCGGGGCACGGCCACGGCTACCAGCTGCCCGGCCTCACCAGCCTCGAGACCCGCACGATCGACTGGCGGTTTCGCGCCCGCGGTCCGCGCCCGCTCAAGGACGATCGCATCATCGTGATCGGGCTCGACGACGAGACCCGTCGGGTCGCGCCCGACGTGTTCCAGACCCGTCGCGGCTGGGCCCGGCTGATCGCGGCGCTGGGCGCGGCGCAGCCGAAAGCGATCGCGCTCGATCTGTTCTTCTCCGCGCCCGAGATCCTCCTGCCGGCGCCGCTCGCCCAGGAGGTCGAGGCCAGCCACGCGACCGCGGTGGCGGATCCGGCGCCGAGCCCGGCGCTGATCGCGGCGCGCGCCACCCTCGGCAAGATCGTCGAGGCGCTCCACGGCGACGACGTCCTCGCCGCCGCGATCCGCGACGCCCGCG
>JAYTAJ010000372.1:0-1800 GCA_043737575.1 Myxococcales bacterium
GATCTCGACAACGACGGCGACGGCGTGTTCGACGTCGACGACGGCTGCGCCGCCGAGCCCGAGGATCGCGACGCGTTCCAGGACAACGACGGCTGCCCCGAGCGCGACAACGATGGCGACGGCCTGCCCGACGTCGCCGATCGCTGCCCCGACGATCCCGAGGACGTCGACGGCTTCGAGGACGACGACGGCTGCGGCGACGAGGACAACGACGGCGATGGCTTCGCCGACAAGATCGACAAGTGCGCCAACGATCCCGAGACCGTCAACGGTGTCGACGACGACGACGGCTGTCCCGACGTCCGGACCCAGACCGGCCCGGTCGAGGCCGGCGATCGGATCGATCTGCGCGGCAACAAGATCGAGTTCTCGGGCGCGACGACCCTGACCCCTGCGACCAAGGTCATCCTCGGTCAGGTCGCGGCGATCATCCGCGACAAGAAGCTCAACATCCGCGTCGAGGTCCACGTCCCGCTCGGCACCCGGTCGCGCAACGCCCGTCAGATCGCGGCGCAGAAGCCCAAGGACAAGGACCGCAGCAGCAAGCGGGCCCAGGTCGTCCTCGAGTACCTGGTCGCGCAGGGCGTCCCGGTCGCGCAGGTCCAGTCGGTCGGCCTCGGCTCCGATCGTCCGCTCGGCGCCAACCCGCCCGCGGATCCCATCAACGAGCGCGTCGACTTCATCAAGTCGCAGCAGAGGACGCCATGACTCGCACGCGCCCGTTCGCCGTCGCCGCGCTGGTGCTCGCCGGGGCCGCGCCCACGTGGGCCCAGGAGGGTCCCGGGCCGGTCGACATCGAGGTCCCGGTCATCATGATCGATCCCACCGGCGCGGGCGACACCGCCGGCGGCGTCGACGAGGAGCTCGATCTCGCCAACGTCGTGCAGAGCGCCGCCAAGGGCGTGACGACGGTGCAGGAGGCGCCGGCCATCGTCACCGTCATCACCTCCGACGAGATCCGCGACCGCGGCTTCCAGACGATCGATCAGATCATCGACACCGTCCCCGGCTTCCAGCGCAACGGCTTCCTCCACAGCCAGTTCACCTCGAACACCGCGCGCAGCACCGGGCAGGCGCTGCAGTACCTGCACGACTCGGTGTCGCTGTTCGATCCGTTCCTCAACATTCCATCGACCAATCGAATCCAACCGCTCGAGACCATCAAGCGCATCGAGGTGATCACCGGCCCGGGCGGCGTGCTGTGGGGCGCCAACTCGTTCCTCGGCGTCGTCAACGTCATCACCAAGGACGCCGAGGACGTCGACGGCGTCGAGGTCGGTGGCCACTTCGGCTACGGCGACGGCGAGCGCGCCAACGGTCGGGTCTACGCGATGGCGGGCATGCCCGATCTCGCGGGCGGCAAGGTCAAGGTCTTCCTCCACGGCTCGTTCGAGACCTACGAGGGCGCGAAGTTCGAGATGCCGGCCCACCTGTTCTCGGCGCCGCTGCCGCAGCCCAACTCGGTCGACTTCTACGGCCCGATGACGACGTCGGACCCGCCGCGCAGCTACATCGCCAACCTGTTCGCCAAGATCACCTACGACAAGCTGCAGCTCCGCATCTCGGCGCCGCTGGCCGAGCGCCACCTGCCGCTCGGCTTCCCCGGCTTCGTGGTCCGCGAGAACATCGCCGAGGACGACCGCTGCCCGAGCGACGTGCCCGGCATGGAGGACACCTGCTACGACGAGCGCCGCAGCTCGCGCGACAACTACTTCAACACCCTCGAGCGCTACGCCGTCGCCGAGTTCCGCAACCGCTTCGCCGACGGCCGCGCCGGCGTGAAGATCCAGGGCTACCTGG
>JAYTAJ010000373.1:0-4261 GCA_043737575.1 Myxococcales bacterium
CCGAAGCCGTCCAGGTCTTCCTCGAGACCGACCCCGCCGTCGCCGGCGCGACGCCAAGCTTCCTGCCGATCCTGTAGCGCTACTCGTCGCGCTTGATCCCGAGCGCCTTCAGCTTCGACACCAGCGTCTTGCGCGGGATGCCGAGCAGCCGCGCCGCCTGGGTCTGGTTGCCCGCGCTCGCCGCCAGCGCGCGCTCGACGCGCTCGCGCTCGTAGGCGCGGACCGCCTCGTCGAGCGGCAGGCTGGCGTCGTCGACCGCGACCGCGGGCGCAGGCGTCGCCGCGGCGCCGCGCACGGTCTCGGGCAGATCGGCGACGGTCACCTCGCGGCCCTCGGCCAGCACCGCGGCGCTGGCGATCGCGTGGCGCAGCTCGCGGATGTTGCCGGGCCAGGCGTGACGCTGCAGCGCCTGGGTCGCGGCGGCGCCGAGCGCCAGCGGCTCGCGCCCCGCGCTGCGGCACGCCTCGGCCAGGAAGCGCGCCGCGAGGATCGCGATCTCGTGGGGCCGCTGGCGCAGCGGCGGCAGATCGATCCGCATGCCGCGCAGGCGGTACAGCAGATCCTGGCGGAACTCGCCGAGCGCGACCTGGCGATCGAGATCGCGGTGCGTCGCCGACACCACCCGCACGTCGACCGCGCGCTCGTCGAGCCCGCCGACCCGCCGCAGCCGCTTGGTCTCGAGCACGCGCAGGAGCTTGGCCTGCAGGCCCGGGCTCATCTCGCCGATCTCGTCGAGGAACAGGGTGCCGCCGCTGGCCTGCTCGAACAGCCCCTGCTTGGTGGTCACCGCGCCGCTGAACGCGCCGCGCTCGTGGCCGAACAGCTCGCTCTCGAGCAGGTGCTCGGGCAGCGCCGCGCAGTTGATCGTCACCATCGCGTGGCGCTTGCGCGGGCCGAACGCGTGCAGCGCGCTCGCCGCGATCTCCTTGCCGGCCCCGGTCTCGCCGCAGAACAGCACGCTCAGATCGCTCGGCGCGACCCGCTCGATCAGGCCGAACACGCGGTGCATCGCGCGGTCGGCGACGATCACCTCCTGATCGCCGAACCGCAGCACCCGGATCGCGTCCTGGGCCGGGTAGACGCCGGGCGCGGTCGCGCCGCGCGCCGCGAGATCCGCCGCCGCGACCAGCAGGCCGGGCGAGGGCGAGTCGCCCGGGAACGTCGCGACCCCGAGCTGGGCGCGGTGACCGGCGGCGGCGATCGCCGCGAGCAGATGCTCGGCCTCGCCGCGGGCGCTGGCGCGATCGGTCTCGACCAGCATCACGTCGAGCTGATCGGCCTGGCGCGACGCATAGACGTCGAGATCCGACAGGCTGCTCGACACCGCGCGCAGCGCCCGCGACAGCGTGTCGGGATCGCCGGGCGCGAACCGCACCGCGACGATCGAGACGCTGTGATCGTGGCGCAGCGCGCGCTCGCCCTCGTGCAGCAGGCGACGATCGAATTCGTCGGCCTCGAGCCGCAGATCCGATCGGTACTCCGAGCGGCGGGCGGTCATGAGGTGACACGCGACCTCGCCGAACACGATCGTCTCGCGCGCGCCGATCGGGCACGGCGCGGCGCCGATCAGCCGGCGGCCCGCGACGGTGGTGCCGTTGCGGCTGCCGGCGTCGACCAGCGTGATCACGCCCGCGGCGATCCGGATCGTCGCGTGGTGCCGCGACACCGAGCGGTGGCCGATGCTGATCTCCAGATCGTCGTCCCGCCCGATCCGCAGCTCGCCGTGCGGCGGCAGGGTGTGCTCCTCGATCGCGCCGTGGCGCAGCACCACCAGCACCCACTGGGCGTCGCCGCGGTCGTCGTCTCCGTCGCCGACGGCCTCGGGTTCGACCGCGGTAGGTTCGCCGCCCATCGCCTGGCTAGCGGCGCGCTTCGGCGCGGCGCGCCGCCGACCCCGCGCTCGGTGCGATGGCGGCGCTGGCGCGGCGGCGGCGGACCCGGAGCGGCGGCTCGGCGCGGTACGCCAGCGCGGCGCGGTTCTCGACGCGCACCACCAGCCGCAGCCCCGACCAGGTGTCGTCGATCGCGCAGACCTTGTTGTCGACCAGCCCGCCCGCGAGGCCGATGCGCCGCACCACGTCCTCGGTGATGTCGGTGACCCGCCGCGACGTCTTCTTGGGCCACGCGATCCACAGCCCGCCCGCGGGGTGCATGCGCGCGGTGAGGTTGGCGAAGCGGCGCTCGAGCTCGGCGATCCGATCGACGAAGTACACCAGCACGTCGATCGGCCCCGGCCGCAGCTGGTGGAACAGCCGCGCGCCCTCGGGCAGGTCGATCGCGTCGGCGAAGCTGGCGGGCTCCTCGCCCATGGCGACCACCGCGTGGCCGGGCTTGATGCCCAGCCGCTTCGCGAGCGGTGTCCCCGAGGATCCGGCCATGGCGGACCATGATGCCCGGTCCGACGTCGGTGGCAATCCCCGCCGCAGAGAGAGTTTTCGCGGCGGGCGAACAGACGAGGAATATCGTCGACTTGTCCCGTCTACCCGAAGGAGAGGGATCGCGAGCTACCGGTTCGGCCCGGGAGCTGCTACCCCACCCCGTCGCTCGGTGTACCCGGACGCATCCTCGTGATCTCGCCGCCTTCAGCGTAGATGCCTCCCATGAACACGGTCCTGGTGATCGCCGAAGCCGAGTCGACCCGCGCCGCCTGGTGCGTCGAGGTCCGCCAGCAGGGCATGCGCTGCCTCGGCGCCCACGCCATCGTCGCCGCCCTCGACCAGCTCGACGATCCGGCCCTGGCCGGCATCGTCTTCCAGTCGCGCAACGACGACGACCTCGCCGAGCTGATCGCGCTGTCGGCGTGGCAGCGCCTGCCGCCCGTGGTGATCGTCAGCGGCCCGAGCACGCTGCCGATGTCGACCCGGTTCACCGCCGGATCCATCGTCGATCCGGGGATGTCCAACGCCGCGGTGGTCGCCCGGCTCGCGTGCATGGTCCGGGGCCGGCCGCTGTCGTCGCCGACCCACCTGCCGGTCCGGCTGTCGCGCGTCGCCGACGCCCACTGGACGGTGCGCCTGACCGCCACCGTGGTCGAGCGCGATCCCGAGGCCGATGGGTTCGACGGCAAGACCCAGCCCGACGGCTTCGAGATCGCCTGCTCCTGACCGTGCTACACCGCGGGCGATGACCGCCGGGCTCCTGCTCATCAACCTGGGGACGCCCGACGCGCCCACCACGTCGGCGGTGCGGCGCTACCTGCGGCAGTTCCTCGGCGATCCTCGCGTGCTCGACATGAACGCGATCGGGCGCGCGCTGCTGCTAAACCTGGTGATCCTGCCGCGGCGGCCGGCCAAGAGCGCCCACGCCTACCGCGCGATCTGGGACGCGGTGCGCGGCTCGCCGCTGCTCTACCACGGCCAGGATCTGGCGGCGGCGGTGGCGGCGCAGCTCGGCGACCACTGGCGGGTCGAGCTCGGCATGCGCTACGGCAACCCGTCGATCGCGTCGGCCCTGGAGCGGCTGGTCGCGGCCGAGGTCGAGCGCGTCGTGGTGCTGCCGCTGTTCCCGCACACCGCATCGTCGTCGAGCGGCAGCGCCCTCGAGGAGCTGTACCAGATCGCGGCGAAGCGCCTCACCGTGCCGCGCCTCGCGGTGGTGCCGTCGTTCCATGCCGACGACGGCTTCCTCGCCGCCGAGGTCGCGGTCGCGGCGCCGGTCGTCGCGGCCCTCGCGCCCGATCACCTGCTGTTCTCGTTCCACGGCCTGCCCGAGCGCCACATGCGCGCCGCCGATCCGTCGGGCGCGCACTGCCTGGCGGCGCCGACCTGCTGCGCCGCGCTCACCGCGGTCAACCGCGACTGCTACCGCGCCCAGTGCTTTGCGACCGCGCGGGCGCTGGCGGCGCGGCTCGGGCTCGGCGACGAGGGGGCGCGGTGGTCGGTGGCGTTCCAGTCGCGGCTCGGCCGGGTGCCGTGGATCAAGCCGTACACCGACGAGGTGCTGCCGCAACTCGCGGCCCGCGGCGTCCAGCGGCTCGCGGTGATGTGCCCGGCGTTCGTCGCCGACTGCCTCGAGACCGTCGAGGAGATCGGCATCCGCGCGGTCGATCAGTGGAAGCAGCTCGGCGGCGCGGCGCTGACGCTGGTGCCGTCGCTCAACGCGACGCCGCGCTGGGTCGAGGCGGTCGCCGCCCTCGCCACCCGGGCGTGAGCGAGGCGCTACTTCGCGCGCAGCTTGCTCGGGCAGGGGAACCGCTTGTGGCAGTACTTGCAGGTCAGCGTCGGGCCGGTCGCCCGGGTCACGCGGGTCTGCCTCGCCTTGC
>JAYTAJ010000374.1:0-9830 GCA_043737575.1 Myxococcales bacterium
CCGGGGGCCATCGGGCCACACGCGCAGCCCTCGTCGGTCACGCCGTCGCAGTTGTCGTCCCCGCCGTCGCAGGTCTCTCCGTGCGGCCCGACGTAGTCGCCGCCGCCGCACGCCCCGAAGGTGCCCCACGTGCACGTCGCGGTGCAGGCGCGCTGGCGCTGGCCCGCCGCACAGGTGCCGATGTCGCTGCCGCAGGCCTCGGTCTCGAGCGAGTCCGGCGCGCACACGCCCTCACCGGCGCACCCGCCCCAGGCGCCCCACTGGCCGTCCGCACAGGCCCGGCTCTGACTCCCACACGCGCCGCACTCCTGGGTCTGGCTCTGACCCGCAAGGCACTCCGGCGCGTCGATCGGCGCATCGGTGGGCGCGTCGGTGGGCGCGTCGATCACGGGTGCGTCGATGACCGCGGCGTCGATGGGCGCGTCGATCACGGGCGCGTCGATGACCGCGGCGTCGATGGGCGCGTCGACGGCGGGCGCGTCGATGATCGCGGCGTCGATCGCGATCGCATCCGGCGCTGCGTCAGCCGCGGCATCGACCTGCGCATCCTCCGCGGTGCGCGCATCGACCGGCGCGTGCGACCCGCCGCCCGAACACGCCGCGACCACCAATAGTGACCAAACGCGATACCGCATCAACTCGATCGACGGTACACGAGTCCGATCTTCCCGGCGATGGTCGTGTAGAAACCTTGCGCGCGCTTGCGCACCGCGACGGCGGTTGCCACGCTGCCGCGATGACCAAGGCCTGCCACCGCTCGGACGGCCTCCGCCGCGAGCGCGTCGACGCGTCGCCCCAGCGCAAGGACGGCGTCTTCGCCAACCCCGGCGTGACCTTCTCCCGGCCGAGCGGCGGCGCGCTGCCGATGCTGGGCGAGTTCTTCTTCGGCAAGCAGCAGCGGCGGCCGCCGGTCGCGCTGCCGCTCGACCGTCCGCACGACACCTGGGCCCGGCCGTCGTCGACCGGCTTTCGCGTCACCTGGCTGGGGCACAGCACGGTGCTGCTCGAGCTCGACGGCCGCCGGGTGCTGACCGATCCGGTGTTCGCCAAGCGGATCTCGCCGGTGCCGCTGCTCGGCCCGAGCCGCTTCCATCCGGTGCCGGCCAGGCTCGACGAGCTGCCGCCGCTGGATCTCGTGCTGCTGTCGCACGATCACTACGATCACCTGTGCCGCACGACGATGCAGGCGCTGGCGCGGACCGACGTGCCGATCGTGACCGCGCTCGGCGTCGGCGCTCACCTCGAGCGGTTCGGCTGGCCGAGCGAGCGCATCACCGAGCTCGACTGGCACGAGTCGGTCGAGATCGCCGGGCTCCGGCTCACCGCGACACCGTCGCAGCACTTCTCCGGCCGCGGCCCGCGCGATCGCAACCGCACGCTGTGGGCGTCGTGGGTGATCCAGTCGGAGCGGCGCAAGGTGTTCTTCTCGGGCGACACCGGGCTGACGCCGCAGTTCGCCGAGATCGGCGCCGCCCATGGTCCCTTCGATCTGGTGATGCTCGAGGTCGGCGCGTACCACCCGTCGTGGGGCGCGATCCACCTCGGCCCCGAGAACGCGCTCGCCGCGTTCGAGATGCTCGGCGGCGGCACGCTGCTGCCGGTCCACTGGGGCACCTTCAACCTCGCGTTCCACGCGTGGGACGATCCGGCCGAGACGCTGTACACGCTGGCGACCGAGCGCGGCGCCCGCATCCTGACGCCGCGGCCGGGCGGCGTGCTCGAGCCGACGCTGGTCGACGGTCCGACGCCGTGGTGGCGCGAGGTCGTGCCCGCTCGCGACCGCGCGCGCCAGCTGGTCCCGACTACTTGATAGGCTGCGCCCATGGTGAATGCGCTGCACGACGTCCCGGTGCCCGACGACGTCGAGACGTTCGTCCCCGCGGTGATCGAGATCCCGCGCGGCTCGAAGCTGAAGTACGAGATCGACAAGGCCACCGGGCTGCTGCGCCTCGATCGGGTGCTGTACTCGTCGGTCCACTACCCCGCCAACTACGGCTTCATCCCGCGCACCCACGCCGACGACGGCGACGCCCTCGACATCCTGGTGCTCATGCAGGAGCCGGTCGAGCCGCTGACCATCGTGCGGGCCCGTGCGGTCGGCGGCTTCAAGATGCACGACGACAAGGGCGAGGACGACAAGATCGTCGCGGTGTGCGTCGACGATCCGGCGTTCAGCCACTACACCGACGCGACGCAGATCCCACCCCACGTGCTGGTCGAGCTCGAGCGCTTCTTCCGCGACTACAAGGCGCTCGAGGGCAAGGAGACCGTGATCGATCATCTCTACGATCGCGCGACCGCGCTCGCGGCGATCCGCACGTCGCGCGTCGCGTACGAGCGCGGCGACTGGAAGAAGACTTGACGCGGGCCGGGCTTCGGTGCGAAGCCCGAGGCCTGCGCGCTGCCGTCCTCGCTGGGCTCCTCGTGCCGCTGTTCGCCTGTGGTGATGATGGCGGCTCCACGCCGATCGACGCCGCGTCCCTCGACGGCATCCCGGCCGACGCCGCCATCGACGCGGCGTCGATCGACGCATCACCATCGACGGCCCGCCGCCGGGCGGTTTCGTGCTCAGCAGCACCGCGATCACCGAGGGCGGCGTCATCGCCGATCTGTACTCGTGCCAGGGCACCAACGTGTCGCCGCCGCTGGCGTGGACCACCGCGACCGGCGCCGCGGGCTACGCGGTCGTGCTCACCGATCTGAACAACAACCTGATCCACTCGATCATCTACGATCTACCGCGACCACGCGGGCGCTGCCCGAGAACGTCATGAAGATCGCCGAGCCGACGACGCCGGCGACGCTGGTCGGATCCAAGCAGCCGTTCGCCTACGACAACAGCACGCGCGGCTACCTCGGCCCGTGCCCGGGCTCGATGCACACCTACCAGTTCGCGGTGTTCGCCGTCGACGCCAACCCGCTGCCCGGCCTCACGCTGGCGTCGAACCGCGCCGCGGTGAAGACCGCGATCCTCGCCCACGACACCGTGACCGCGACCTTGACCGCGACGTTCACGCCGTAATCACAGCCCGGCGAAGGCGCGCAGCCGCGCCGCGTCGGGAGTCTTGCCACCGTCGGCGTCGCGCAGCGTCATCGCCGTCGCGGCGAAGCCCCGCGCGGTGCGATGCAGGGTCCACACCGCGAACAGCGGCGGCTCGCCCGCGCGCGGGATCACGTCGCAGCGGGCCGAGACGTGGAGCCCGACCTCGGCGGCGGCGGCGGCGACCCGGGCCTCGGCGCGGGCGTCGCCGCACAGCACCATCACGCCGTCGGCGGCGAGCAAGCGCGCGCCTGCCCGCAGGTACGCCTCGACGCCGCCGCGGTACTCGATGCGGGCGTAGGCGCGCTGCGGGTCTAGCGCATCGACCGACGTGCCGATCGGAAAGTACGGCGGCGTGCCGGTGACCAGCGGGAACCCGACGCCGAGCTGCGCCAGCGCGGCGTCGTCGCGCAGATCGCCGTGGTGGATCGCGACCCGCGCCGCGAGGCCGTTGTCGTCGACGTTGCGGCGTAGCAGCGCGAACGACACGTCCTGGGCTTCGATGCCGACCAGGGTCGCGGCGGGGCACGACCACGCCAGGTGCAAGAGCACCGAGCCGATGCCGCAGCCGAGATCGACGATGCGTCGGGCGTCGGGCGCGGCGTCGTGGGCGACCAGCGCGGTCACCAGATCGTCGGACGAGAACCGGTGGCCCTTGGCGCGCTGGTGCAGCCAGACGTCGCGGGTGAGGCGATCGCGGGTGAGCGGGCCGAGCTCGATCATGGCCGCGAGAAGTTCACGAACTGCTGGTTGCCGACGACGATCTCGATCGGCCCGGCCGGCGCGAGCACGCTGGCGCGGGTGAACCGCGTGATCGTCGAGGGGTGCGACTCGAGGCTGCTCGCGGCCCGGGGCAGGGCGGTGACCAGCGCACCCGGGATGGTGAGCGCGCCGTCGTCGGCGGTCTCGCACCGCAGCATCGCCTCGTAGGGCGCGCCGTGCCAGCCGACCACCAGCGCCAGCTCGACGCGGCCCGATCCGGCGGCGGTCCAGGTGACCTCGGCGTCGCGGCCGTCGGTCAGCGTGAGCGTCGTGGTCGCGCCCTCGAGCGGCGCCACGCCGGTCAAGGTCACCGCGAAGCCGGGGATCGCCGCGCCGGGCGCCTCGACGGTGATCGTCGCGCCGGTCGCGAACAGCTCGGCGGGCGGGAACGGCATCGGCTCGTAGCCGAACTCGCCGAGCTCGAAGCGCAGCGGCGTCGTGAGGCCGCCGACGGTGATCGTGCCGACGTCGACGTTGCCGCGGTACGGCGTGCAGACGTCGGTCGCGGTGCAGACGCCATCGCACGGCGGATCGCACAGCGCCGGCCGCGCTCGTCGGAACACCGTGCAGTCACCGCGCTGCGCGATCGCCATCGGCAGCGGCAGCTCGCCGCCGTCCTGGATCAGCGCGTAGACCGAGAGGAACGCGCCGCCCTCGATCAGGTTGACGTAGCCGGCCCGCTCGACGTGGAAGTCGTCGGGGCCAGCGTCGAGGATCGGACCGCCGTCGGGGCCGTAGCCACCGCTGCCGCCGCATGCCGACGCGAGCAGGATCAGGAACGCGATCGATCGCACACGCCGATCAAACCACGACTCGCGCTTGTACGATGCCCGGCATGGGCGCCATCCGCGTGTTCGTGATCGGGATCATGCTGGTGGCGTGCGGTGGCGACGACGATCGTGAGACCGGCGTGTGCCGCGGTCGGCCGTGCCTGACCCGGGTCGACGATCGCACCGACTGGAGCGTGATCAGCCGGCCGCATCCGCGCGACGCGCGCTGTGACTTTCTCGAGGACTCGAAGTTCCTGGCGCCCGCGACCGCCGACGCCGCGTTGCAGGACGTGGTGTTCCAGAGCGTGCGCGAGCATCCGCTGCACCTCGACTTCATGACGCAGGTGTTGCCCGAGTACTTCGGCGGCCTGGCGCCCGCGACCTACCAGGCGATCACCCAGCGTCGCGCGACGCGGCAGTACTGGGCGGGCATGCTGTTCCGCCTGGTCGACGACAGCGGCGCGACGACCGGCTACGGCTTCGACGTCGTGATCGATCCCAGCTACGAGGAGCGGCTCGGCGAGGCCGAGATCGCGGGCATCGCGGCGCAGCTCGAGGCGCGGTTCCACCTGCCGCTCGCCTACGCGCCGATCGACAGCCTCGCGATCTTCGAGTCCGCCAACTATCCGACGATCGAGAAGCACCTGCCGCGCTCGTGCCATCGCACGACGTGCCCGACCCCTGGCACCGACTGCATCGTGGTGCCGACCGAGCTGGCGCTGTGCGGTCACTTCATGGAGAACCGATCGAGCGAGGACGAGCTCGCGAGCAAGGTCCGCCTGACGATCGCGGCGACGACGTTCGCGGTGCCCCACGAGGCTGGCGACCACGTCGTGCCCGCGCTGGTCGGCGCGGGCGAGGTCAGCGCCGACCGCGGCGCGCTGACGCCGATCGGCCCCACCGCGAGCTACGAGGTCGGCGTGCCGCAGGCCGGGTACGTGTCGCGGGTCTACACCCAGGAGCTGGCACGCGGCGACGCCCGCTACCGCCTCCGCTTCGGCGTCGAAGAGGGCGGCGCGCTCCTCGACGACTTCGTGTCGCGCGGCACGTACGCGCTGTTCGAGGCGCTCGATCCGTCGACGCCGCTGGTGGCGCAGCTCGGATCGTGTACCGGGTCCACCCTCGAGCCGTGGCAGATCCGCGGCGACCTGCCCGACGGTGGCCGCTTCACGATCGACTACGGCTACTGGCCGAGGTTCTACGGCTCGTCGCCGATGTTCATGACCCGCGGCGAGGTGACGCTCGGCGGCGAGACCGCGGTCGTCACCGACTATTTCCGCCTGGTCTACGCGGGCCATCACCACAACTGGAACAACCAGTTCTGGATCTTGTTCGAGCAGCCGCTCACATACGCGGGCCACGAGGTCCACGGGCTGTGGCTCGATCAGGCCGACGCGGGCCCCGAGCTCGACGCGGTCCACACCCTCGACGCCGCTCGACAGCCGCTCGACGCGCTGGCGGTGACCGGCTACGTCGTGGAGCGGCGCCGATGATCCGCATCGTGGTCGTCGTCGTGATGGCGATCGCCGCGTGCGGTGGCGACGATGGCGGCGCACCGTCGGGGCTGTGCGCCGATCGGCCGTGCTTGACGTCGATCGACGATCTCGCCGACTGGACCGACGTCAGCGTCGCCCACGCCCCCGACGCGCGCTGCGACTTCCTCGAGGAGACCAAGTTCCTCGCGCCCGCGACCGCCGACGCGGCGCTCCAGGAGATCGTGTTCCAGGACGTCGGCGCCCACCGCCTGCACCTCGACTTCATGACGCAGGTGTTGCCCGAGTACTTCGGCGGCCTGGCGCCGACGCGGTACCAGGCGATCGTGCAGCGCCGCGCGACCCGGCAGTACTGGGCGGGCGTGGTGTACCGCCTCGTCGACGCCGGCGGTGTGACGACCGGCTACGGCTTCGATCTCGTCGTGGAGCCGACCTTCGACGAGCAGCTGACCGAGGCCGAGGTCACCGCGATCGCGGCGCAGCTGGCGACCCGGTTCCACCTGCCGCTGGTGTACGCGCCGGTCGGCGACTGGGCGATCGACGGCGCCCGCAACTTTGTCACGCTGGTCGCGCACTTCCCGCGCGGGTGTCAGCACACGCAGTGCGCGACGCCGGGCGTCGACTGCATCGTCGTGCCGGCCGCGCTGCCGGTGTGCGCGCACTTCTGGGAGGGCCGCACGATCGAGATCGAGCTCGCCACCAAGGCGCGCCTCACCGCGATGTCGGCGACGATCGAGCTGCCGCGCGCGATCGGCACGCACACGGTGCCCGCGTTGTTCGGCGCGGGCGAGCGCGGCCCGGCCCACGCCGCGGTGACGCCGGCCGCGGCCACCGCGCGCTACGAGGTCGCCGAGCCGACGCCGGGCTTCGTCACCCGCGTGTACCTCCAGGACTTCACCGTCGGCGCGACGCCCTACCAGCTGCGGTGGGAGTTGCCGTTGCCCGACGGCGGCGGTGGCTTCGTCTTCACTGATCCCAACGTCGATCAGCACGTGTCGATGTATCTCGGGCCGACCGGCTCGACCAGCCACGAGGAGCTGTCGCGGCTGTCGTCGTGTACCGCGGCGACCCTCGAGCCGTGGCAGATCCGCGGCGCGATCGCGGGCGGCGACGGCTTCACGATCGACTTCCGCTACCGGCCGCCGCTCGCCGGCTCGGGGCCGCTGTTCGTCACCCGCGGCGAGGTGACGCTGGACGGCGCCACCGCGATCGTCGACGACTACTTCCGCCTGGTCTACGCCGGGCAGCACCACAACTGGGACAACCAGTTCTGGGTGCTGTTCGCCGATCCGATCACGTATGACGGTCACCCGGTGTACGGCCTGTGGCTCGACGAGCAGCCGACCACGTCGGAGCTCGAGGCGGCGCACACGCTCGACGCTCAGCACCGTCCGCTCGACCGCCTCGACGTCGCCAGCTACGTCGTCGATCGCGCGCCGTAGCCGCGACAGCCGTGCTGTCGCACGGTGCCGCACGACAAACCGTCGTGATCGGGCTCGCGCCGACGACGAGATCGCGCCACTCTCGATCGCGCTCGCGCCGCGCGGGCATCGATGGTCGCCGCCCGGATCCGCGCCGCGTTCGAGTTCCGGCCCGGTGAGGCCGTCGCGGTGGCGTGGGCGGCGGTGACGTTCTTCGCGATCCTCGCCGGGTACTTCGTCCTGCGCCCGGTGCGCGACGCCCTGGTCCTCGACGGCGATCCCGCGTTCATCCCGTGGTTGTTCACCGCGACGTTCCTCGCGATGACCGCGATCGCGGCGCCGTGGGGCGTGCTGGTCGCGCGCTGGCCGCGCGAGCGCTTCGTGCCGATCGTGTATCGCGGGTTCGCGATCCAGCTGCTCGGCTTCGCGGCGCTGGTCCACGTCGACGTCGCGCCGATCGCGATCGGCAAGGTGTTCTACGTCTGGCTGTCGGTCTTCAACCTGTTCGTCGTGTCGGTGTTCTGGAGCCTGTGCGCCGACGTCGCGCGGCCCGAGCAAGGCCGCCGCCTGTTCGGGCCGATCGCCGCGGGCGGCACCGCGGGCGCGCTGGTGGGGCCGCTGCTCACCCGCACGCTGGTCGAGCACGTCGAGCCGGCGGCGCTGTTGCTGGTGTCGGCGGCGTTGCTCGAGGCCGCGGTGTGGTGCGCGCGCGCGCTCGATCGCGCGGCTCGACGGTTGACGGCCCTCCGCGCCGCGGCGCCGATGGCGGTCGCCACGCCCGTCCTCGGCGGCGAGCCGCTCGCAGGGCTGACGCGCCTCGGGACCTCGCCGTACCTCGCGGGCATCGCCGGCTACGCGCTGTGCGCGGCGTGCCTCGCGACGTTCGTCTACCTGCGCCAGGCCGGCATCGTGAAGGCGGCGCTGCCCGATCGCGCGACCCGCACCGCGTACTTCGCCGACGTCGAGCTGTGGACCGGCGTCGCGACGCTGGCGCTGCAGGTGTTCTTGACGTCGCGGCTCCTGCGCTGGGTCGGCGTCGGCGTCGTGCTCGCGGTGCTGCCGCTGGTCCAGGGCGCCGGCGTGCTCGCGCTCGCCGCCGCGCCGACCCTGACGATGGCGATCGCGGTGTCGGCGAGCGGCCGCGCGGTGAGCCACGCGCTGTCGCGGCCGGCGCGCGAGCTGCTGTTCACCGCGGTGCCGCGCGAGGACAAGTACAAGACCAAGAACGTCATCGACACCCTGATCTATCGCTTCGGGGACTTCGGCTCGTCGTGGCTGCACCGCGGGCTCGGCCTGGCCGGGATCGCGGTGGCGACGGTCGCGGTGCCGCTGGCCGCGGTGTGGGCGGTGCTGGCGATCGCGCTCGGCTTCGGGCACCGTCGTCGGGCTGCACCTCACGACCCGGAGGCCCGATGATCCACGATCGCCGTCAGTTCGTGCTTGGCTCCCTCGCCAGCGTGGCGCTGCTCGGTTGCGCCCGGAAGTCCGAGCCGGGCGCGACGCCCGCGCCCCGGGACGCGCCGCCGCCCGCCCGCCGTCGCATTCTCATCCTCGGCGGCACGGGGTTCCTCGGGCCCCACGTCGTCGAGGCAGCGCTGGCCCGCGGCCACACGCTCACGCTGTTCAACCGCGGCAAGACCCACGCCGAGCTGTTCCCCGAGCTCGAGAAGCTGCACGGCGACCGCGACGGCGATCTGCGGGCGCTGGCCGGCCGCAGCTGGGACGCGGTGGTCGACACCTCGGGCTACACGCCGCGCGTCGTGACCGCGTCGGCCGAGCTGCTCGCGCCCAGCGTCGGTCACTACGTCTTCATCTCGACGATCTCGGCCTACGCCGACAACGCCACGGTCGGCCAGGACGAGACCGCCGCGCTCGCGACGATGCCCGATCCGACCAGCGAAGAGCCGCAGTTCTACGGCGCGCTCAAGGCGCTGTGCGAGCAGGCCGCGGAGCGGGCGATGCCAGGCAAGGTCACCAGCATCCGGCCCGGCCTCATCGTCGGGCCGCTCGATCCCAGCGGTCGCTTCACCCACTGGGTCACCCGCACCGCCGACGGCGGCGAGGTGCTGGCGCCAGGCGACGGCTCGACGTTCACGCAGTGGGTCGACGCCCGCGATCTCGCCGCGTGGATCGTGACGGTGATCGAGGCCGGCGCGGTCGGCGTCTTCAACGCGCTCGGCCCCGAGCGTCGCGCCACGATGCGCGAGGTGGTCGACACCTGCAACCAGGTCGGCGGTGGCGGCGCGACGATCACGTGGGTCGACAACCAGTTCCTCGAGGACCAGGGCGTCGACGGCTGGACCGACCTGCCGATGTGGCTGGCGCCCGAGGGCGAGTACGCGGG
>JAYTAJ010000375.1:0-1797 GCA_043737575.1 Myxococcales bacterium
TCCGGCGCCGCGCCGCCGTCGATCCGCGCCGCCGCGATCGCCGCCCTGGCCCAGCTCGCCGCGGTGCCGCGCACCGACGCCGAGGCGCTCTTGATCCGCAACGACGCCCACGAGCTGGTCCGCACCCTCGCCGCCGGATCACACCCGCGCGCGCCCGAGCCGGTCGTCGCCGCCGCCATCGCCGCGCTCGCGGCGTGGCCGGGCGCGATCGGCAAGGACGATCTCGCGCTGCTCGCCGCCGCGCTCGGCGATCGCGACGACGCGATCCGCTCGGCCGCCGAGGCCGGCCTGCGCGCGCTCGGCGCCACCGCCGTCGTCGCGCTGGTCCGTGCCGCCGCCCTCGGTCGTCGCGCCGCGCGCGATCGCGCGGTCGCGCTGCTCGGCGAGCTCGCGGTCAGCGCCACCGCGATCGAGGCGCTGGTCGAGGCCGAGCTCGACGCCCTCGATCGCGTCGCGGTCCACGCCTCGACCCTCGCCCAGCTCGGCGATCGCTCGATCGATCGCCGCCAGGACGAGCGCCTCGCCGAGGTCGGCCACACCGCGCTGCTCCTGGTCGCGGCCCAGACCGGGGCCCGCGCGATCGCCCGCGCCGCGCGCCAGCTCCGCGCCGCCCACAGCCTCGACGAGCGCGCCCGGGCGATCGAGGTGCTCGACGCCGCGCTGCCCCGCGCGATCGCGACCCGGCTGATCCCGCGGCTCGATCGCGGCGCGCGGGTCGGCCGCGCCCTCGACTTCGACGCCACCGTCACCGCCGAGCTGACCGGTCCCGACGGGCTCACCCGCGATCTGCTGGTCCGCGCCCTCGGCGCCGAGCGTCGCGCCAGGTTCCGCGGCGCCCTCACCGCGGCGGCCCGCGCGGTCGCCGACGACATCAACCCGATCGAGCTCTTGCGTCGGGTCACCACCGACGACGACGATGACGACGTGCCGCCCGCGGTCGACGTCATGCTGGTGCTCGCCGAGCTGCCCGCGCTCGCCGCGCTGTCGACGCCGCAGCTCGCCGCGGTCACCGCGCGCGGCACCACCGTCGCGGTCGACGCGGGCGCGACCCTGTGCGCCGAGGGCGAGCGCCTCGACACCCTGGTGGTCGTCCTCGACGGCGCGCTGCGGTGCGGCGATCGCAGCGTCACCCGCGGCCAGGCGGTCGACGAGCTCGCCGCCCTCGCGCCGCGGCCGTCGCACCTGATCGTCGCGACCGCGCCGTCGCGGGTGTTTCGCCTCACCCGCCTCGAGCTCGACGAGCTGGTCGACGACGAGCCCGGCCTCGGCGCCGCGCTGCTGCGCTACCTCGCCGAGCGCCTGCGCTGACGCAGCGCTACTTGCTGCCGACGAACGGCCGGGCCTGGACGATCCACATGGTCTCGCCCTCGAGCACCCACTCGACGTCGAGCGGCACCCCGGGCGCGAACAGCGGCACGAACTGCTGCACCGCCGTCACCAGCCGCTTGGCCCGGGCCTCGGTCAGGATCACCTCGGTGCTCGGCACCGCGATCTCCTTCATGCCGCCGGCCGGATCGAACACCAGCATCGTCGCGTCGTCGCTGCGCGAGATGATCTTGGTGCCGTCGTTGGTGGCGTCGAAGATGATCTGCTCGGGCACCTTCTGACCCTCGACCACCTTCATGCCGAGACCCCACTTCGCGTTGATCGTGAAGCCGTTGTCGTCGCGCGGGTCCCACAGGTTCTTCGACACCAGCACGCCGGCCGCGGTCGCGGCGACGCCGATCTGGATCATCACGCCCATGTAGACCTGGCGATGATCGATCCCGAACGCGGTGCGCTCCTCGACCGCGCGCA
>JAYTAJ010000376.1:0-1797 GCA_043737575.1 Myxococcales bacterium
CACGCCCGGGCGGCGTTCACCGCCGCGGCGACCCGCCGCCTCGCGCGCCACGGCGTCGATCAGATCGACGACGTCGCCGATCCCGACACGCGCGCGCTCATGTAGGGCCTCGGGTCCCGGACCGGACGTCGGACCCTCGCTGCGCTCGGAGTCCTCAGAGGCGGGCCAGCAGCGCGAGCTGCGCCAGCGCGCCCGCGACCGCGGCCTCGACCCGCAGGATCGGATCGCCGAGCCGCACGATCGTGAAGCCGCGGGCGGCGAAGGTCTCGACCTCGCGCTCGATCCAGCCGCCTTCCGGACCGATCGCGAGCGTCGCAGGCGCGGCGCGCGCGCCCGCCGCGTCCTCGATCGCCACGCCGCCGCGGGCATGGGCGCACAGCCGGCGGTGCGGCGGCGCGCCGCTCGGATGCCGCGCGTCGAGGTAGCCCATGAAGCGATCGTGGAGCTCGACCGGCGGCAGATGCGTCGTCACGCCCTGCTCGGCCCCGAGCCGCACGCATCCGGCCAGCGCGTCGGGCGCGAGCCGCGGCGAGCCGAGGTACGCCTTGTCGACCCGCCACGCGTTGACCAGATCGATCCGCGCGACGCCGAACGCCGCCGCGATCTCCAGCGTGCGCGACAGGACCTTGGGCCGCGGCACCGCGAGCACCAGCGCGATCGGCATCGGCGGCGGCGCCGCGACCAGCTCGATCAGCCGCACCGCGATCGCGTCGCCGTCGAGCGCGATCACCTCGGCGCTGCCGATCGGCCCGCCGATCACGCCGGCCCGGACCCGCTGCCCCACCGTCACCTTCAGCACCGCGCGCAGGTGCGCGGCGCGGCGATCGCGCAGCGTCACCACGCCGTCGACGCGCTCGTGATCGTCGACGAGGAGCAGGTTCACGGTCGGTCGACGCGCTGCCCGGACTTGGCCCAGCCGAGGATCCCGGCCGGCAGCACCTTGACGTCGCGATAGCCCAGCGTCACCGCCTTGGCCGCGGCGTCGTGAGACGCGCTGCACTGCTCGTTGGCGCAGTAGAACACCAACGTCGCGCCGCGATCGGTCGGCAGCTCGGCCGCCGCGTAGGTCTCGTAGTCGGACAGCAGGATCGCGCCGGGGATGACGCCGAAGTCCTTCCGGGTCTTGCTGCCGTTGGCGTCGACCGGATGGATCGCCTTGCCCGGCAGCTGGCCCGCCAGCTCCGCGACCGACAGCGTCGGCACCTCGGCCTTGCCGGCCGGCTGGTCGCGCGCGCGATCGCACGCGGCGACCGACGACATCGAGATCAGCGCGACGAGCGACAGCGAGAGGCGGCGCATGGGCGCGCAGCCTATCAGGACGACAGCGTCGCGGCGAGGCCTTCGGTGAGGCCGACCTCGGCGGTGAAGCCGAGGATCGTGCGCGCCCGATCGACGTCGGCCAGCGAGCGGATGATCTCGCCCGCGCGCGCGGGCGCGTGCTCGATGCTCGACGTGCCGACCGACAGCGCGACGATGGTCTCGGCGAGCTGGCGCACCGTGGTCTCGCGGCCGGTGCCGACGTTCATCGCCGAGCCGTCGCCGCCGTCGGCGAACGCGGCCTTGACGATGGCGCGGGCGACGTCGCCGACGAAGACGAAGTCGCGGGTCTGGCCGCCGTCGCCGAAGATCGTGATCGTGCGGCCGACCCGGGCCCGATCGGCGAAGATCGAGATGACGCCCGAGTACGGGCTCGACGGATCCTGACGCGGGCCGTAGACGTTGAAGAACCGCAGCGGCTGCGCCGCGACGCCGTGGACCGACGCGTAGGCGCCGAGCATCAGCTCGCTCGCCAGCTTG
>JAYTAJ010000377.1:0-1796 GCA_043737575.1 Myxococcales bacterium
GTGCCGTCGATGCGCGCGACCGGCCCCGACGTCGCCGCGTGGATCCACTGGGCGTTCCAGCAGAAGCGCGGCGCGGTGACGCCGGCGCCGCCGGCGGTCGCCGCCGCGGTCGGCGGCAGCGACAGCATCGTGATGTCGATCGAACACGCGCCTCCCGCGCGGCCACCGAGCGCGCCGCACCGATCCCAGCCCGACAGCCGACCGCCGACGGTGCGCGTGACCGCGCAGGCGATGCGTCCGCCGACCGAACCGGTCGGGATCGCGGCGGCGCAGACGCTGATGGTCGACGACGCCGCGGTGTTGTCGTCGGCGGCGGTGTCGAACGATCGCAAGGGCACGGCGATGTTCGGCTCGGGCGTGCCGGTCCGCGCCGCGCCGATCAGCCAGGCGCCGCCGATCGCGGCGTCGCCCGCGAGCGCGCTCGACGTGCCGACGCAGCCAGGACAGCCCGCGCCGATCCAGCCTGCGCCGATCCAGCCTGTGCCCCATGCGCCGCGCGCGCATCCCGGGCCGACCCATCCGCAGCCGTCGCACGGCGTGCCGACCGCGCCGATGGGCCAGGTGTCGTCGGGGCCGATGGCGGCGATGCCAGCGATGCCGTCGGGGCCGATGCCGATGCCGTCGCCTCACGCCCACCGCTCGCAGCGTCCAAGCGTGGCGCCGCCGCCGATGGCGGGACAGCACGCGACGATGATCGGCACCGCGATCCCGATGGCGGTGACCAACGCCGCGTCGAGTCGCCATGGCGCGACCGCGCCGCCGCCGCCGCTGTCGCCGCCGACGATGCCGCCGCCGATGACGACGCCGCAGGGGCTACCGGTGCAGCCCGGCTACACCCCGCACGGCGTCGCGGCGCAGCCGGGTTACACGCCGCAGGGCGGCTACACGCCGCAGGGCGGCTACACGCCGCAGCCGTATCCCGCGCAGCCGACGCCTCACGGCTACGCCGCGCAGTCATCGCAGCCGTATCCCGCGCAGTCGTCGCAGCCGTACCCCGCGCAGTCGTCGCAGCCGCACCCCGCGCAGTCGTCGCAGCCGTACGCGGCGCAGTCGTACGCGGCGCAGGTGGTGCTCGCGTCCGAGGCCGGCGCGACGCCCGGCGCGTCGACGGTGTCGCTCGGCGATGGACCGCCGCCCGGGACGCCCGCGTGGGCGATGCAGCCGCGCGCCGCCAACCCGCTGCAGGCGCCCGAGTACGTGCGCGCCGCCGCCGCGTACTCCGATCAGCCGCGCGGCACGCCCGAGCCGACGGTGCCGCCCGGTGATCTGCCGCTGCCGAAGCCGCCCAAGAGCAGCCTCGGCGCGATCGTCGTCGTCGCGTTGTGCGCGGGAGCCGCGATCGGCGGCTTCTTCCTCGTGCAGCACTTCCTGTAACGTGCGCGCATGGCCGACTCGCTCGCCGCAACCGTGACCGATCTCGAGATCCGCGTCGCCTATCAGGATCGCGCGCTGACCGCGCTCGACGAGGTCGTGCGGACGCTCTACAAGAAGGTCGAGCTCCTCGAGCAAGACCTCGCCGACCTCCGCCGCAACGCCGAGTCCGCGCTCCCCATCGGCCCCGCCAACGACGCCCCCCCGCACTACTGATCTCCGAGGGGCGCACACCGATCAGGTCGCCGCCGACGCCGCGCGCGCGGGAGCCGGGCGCAGACGATCGATTCGGTCACGGCGCCATCGACCCGGCACCGGTTCGCGGGCCCGATCCACCGCGACAAACTCCATCGCCCACGGTCGACCAGGGGGCTATCATTTCGAGATGCTCGAGGACTTCCTCCGAACGAACCGCGGAATCATCG
>JAYTAJ010000378.1:0-1792 GCA_043737575.1 Myxococcales bacterium
CGTCGGGCGCGCTGTACCTGCCGTGGCGGTCCGGCTCCGACGAGAACGTGATGATCGCGATCGCCTACGCCAGCTGCGCCGTCCTGTTCGCGCTGCTCGGCCGCACCGCGCCGCCGTCACCGCCCGAGCGCTAGCGCGTCGAAGCTCGCGACCGCCGCGAAGCCATGGCCGTCGGCGATCGGCGGGTTGCCCGGCCGCAGCGCCAGCACCGCGCGCAGCCCGGCGCCGTCGGCCGCCGCCAGCTCCTCGACGACGTCGGACACGAACGCGATGCGATCGGGCGCGATGGCGAGCGCCGCGGCGATGCGCGCGTAGCTCGCGACCTCGCGCTTGCCGCCGGTCGTGGTGTCGAAGTGGCGCGCGATCCACCGCGTCAGGTCGCCGTGATCGGAGCGCGCGAACAGCAGCTGCTGCGCCGCGATCGATCCCGACGAGTAGATCGCGATCGTCAGCCCGGCGCGGTGCCAGCGCTCGAGCGCGGGCGCGACGTCGGGATAGACCACCGACCGCAGCGCGCCGCCGTGGTAGCCGTCGCGCCAGATCAGCCCCTGCAGCTCCTTCAGCCCGGTCGACTTGCGATCGCGATCCATCAGCCACCGCACCCAGGCCTCGTCGGGCGCTGGCGGTCGGGTCGGATCGGGCTCCGCCGCGTGCTCGTCGGCGAGCCGGGCCAGCGCGCGGGCGACGTCGGGCTGCGCATGGTGCGTCGCGACGAAGTCGGAGAGCTGTTCGCGCACGAAGCCGAACAGCGTGGTGTGGACGAACTCGATCGGCGTGGTCGTGCCCTCGATGTCGAGGACCACCGCGTCGACCGCGAGCGCGACCTCAGGCGCCACGCGGCTCCAGGCCGAGCGGTGGATAGCCGCGCTCGATCCCGGTCTCGGTGTAGTGCGGCGTCCACCCCGCCGGATCCTGGAACAGCCGGATCGCGCGGATGCGGCGCTCGCCGCACAGCTCGAACCAGTGGTGGGTGCCGCACGGCACCCGCAGCAGATCGCCCGCCACCACCTCGACCGCGACCACCGCGCCGCCCTGCGGGTGCAGATGAAACACGCCGCGCCCCGCGACGATGAAGCGGACCTCGTCCTCGTCGTGCCAGTGCTCGCGGTTGAAGCGGCCCAGCATCACGTCGAGGTTCGGCGTGTCCGGATGCAGATCGATCACGTCGGCGGTGACGTAGCCGCCCTGGGCCTTCAAGATCGCGATCGGCCCCGCGTACGCCGCGAGGATCTCGTCGGCCGGCGCGTCGTCGGCGAGCGGCCGATCCGCGGCCCAGCGCTCGTACTGGATGCCGAGGTCGTGGAGGCGAGCCGCGAGCTCGCGCGGATCGGTGACGCGACGATCGTCGTCGCGGAGATGGAGGATGGTCGTCATGACGCGGCTCCCGGCTGTCGTCCCACGATCTCGAACAGGAACTCGAAGATCTCGACGTGGCGCTCCGCCTCCGCCAGCGTCGCGCCCCAGGTGTAGAGCCCGTGCCCCGCGATCAAGAAGCCATGACAGCCCGGCTCGGCCTCCAGCACCCGCGCCGCCGCCGCCGCCAGCGCCGTCAGGTCCTGCGAGTTCGCGATCACCGGCACCCGCTCGCGATGCTCGTGATCCGTCACGCCCGCCAGCCCCTTCAGCATCTCGAGCCCCGCGATCGTCACGACCCCCGCCGCCGCGCCGCGCAGCGACGCCAGCGTGTTCCACACCGAATGCACGTGCAGCACCGCGCCCGCGCCGCGGCTGCGCACGATCTGCAGGTGCAGCGCCGTCTCCGCCGACGCCGCGCCCGGCCCCGCCACCACCC
>JAYTAJ010000379.1:0-1792 GCA_043737575.1 Myxococcales bacterium
GAGCTGGCGCAGACGACGATGTACACGACGTCGCAGCCGTCGGCGTCGGAGCGGTTCGGCAAGTCGGTCGCGATCGTGCCGTGGAGCGCGACCGCGAACGTGCTGGTGGTCGGCGCCGAGGGGAAGGTCTTCACGTACTTCCGCACCGGCTTCTACGACGACGTGCGGACCGGACGCTGAGGCGCACGCTTGCCTCAGTTCTGGTGTCCGAGCTGTCATCAGTTCTATAGCGAGACGGGTTACTGCCCGTTCGACGGCGCGCGACTGTCGATCCCACCGGAGGCGATCTCGCATCCGGTGCGCGCGGTGTCGGCCCACGAGGAGATCGACGCGGTCGCGCTGGCGCTGCACGCGTCGGAGCAGAACGCCGCGTACGATCGCCTGGTCGGCGTCACCCTCGACGGCCGCTACCTGATCGAGCGCAAGATCGGCGAGGGCGGCATGGGCGTGGTGTTCGCGGCGCGCCACCTGGTGATCGAGCGGCCGCTCGCGATCAAGGTGCTGAAGCGCGAGGTCGCGCGCGACTCGAGCACGATCAAGCGGTTCGTGCAGGAGGCCAAGGCGGCGTCGCGCATCGGCCACCCCAACATCGTCGACGTCACCGACTTCGGGACGACGCCCGACGGCATGACCTACTCGGTCATGGAGTACGTCGACGGCAACACCCTGTCGGCGGCGATCAAGCTGTCGGCGCCGCTGCCGCCCGAGCGCGCGCTGCCGATCGCGGCGCAGATCGCCCACGCCCTCGGCGCCGCCCACGCCAAGGGCATCGTCCACCGCGACCTCAAGCCCGAGAACGTCTTCCTCATCAACCGTGACGGCCGCCGCGACTTCGTGAAGATCGTCGACTTCGGCATCGCCAAGGTCACGCCGCTCGACGCGTCGGGCGCCGCGTCACGCCCCGACGGGCCGCGCCTGACCCGCGCGGGCGCGGTGTTCGGCACGCCCGAGTACATGGCGCCCGAGCAGGCCGCGGGCCGCAGCGACACCGACAACCGCGTCGACATCTACGCGCTCGGCACGATCCTCTACGAGATGCTGACCGGACGCGTGCCGCACAAGTCCGAGAGCATGGTCCGCACGCTGGCGATGCAGATGCTCGATCCGATCGAGCCGCCGAGCAAGGTGCGGCCCGATCTGACGTTCGACGCCGAGCTCGAGGCGGTGGTGATGAAGGCGCTCGCGAAGAAGCGCGAGCAGCGCTACGCGACGATGAACGAGTTCCTCACCGCGATGACCGGCGCCGCCAAGGGCGTCGAGCTGGCGCAGCCGGTCTCGACCAGCGTCACCGCGCGTCAGCTCGCGGGCGGGGTGCTGCAGCCGCTACCGCCCGGCATGGTGTCGTCGCCCGACGCCACCACGGTGCGGCCGGCCCGCGAGTCGAAGGCGCCGCCGTCGAAGCCGCCGCCGCCGCTGGCGCCGAACACCGCGACCGGTGATCTGCGGCGCCACACCAGCAAGCGGCCGATGCACGAGCCCGCGTTCGCGTCGTCCTTGACCCAGGAGCCGCGGCTCACCCTCGAGGTCGACGACCTGCCGCCCGACGAGCCGCCGCGGCGGTGGCCGTGGATCGTGCTCGCGGTCGCGTTGTTCGGCGCCGCTGGCATCGCGGGCGCGCTGCTGATGAAGAAGGACTCGGCCGCGGTCGCGCGCGAGCCCGACGCCGGCGAGCTCACCGACGCGCGGACCATCACCGAGTACGACGAGCTCGACGGCGGCGTGGTGTCGCGCGACGGCGGGCCGCCGGGACCGACGCCGCGGTTCGTGCGCGACGCCGGCCCGAGCCGCGACG
>JAYTAJ010000380.1:0-1791 GCA_043737575.1 Myxococcales bacterium
GGACCCTCGACGCGGCGTCGGCGCGTCCTGGGCCGATCGGGTCGCGGCACGCGCGTTGCTCAGCGTGCAGATGATGAAGTACGCGACCTGACCGACCGAGCGCAGGCGCTCGATCGCCCGGTGGCGACCGCGGGGGCAGGCCTCAACGCCGGCTGTGGGGCCGCCTCGAAGACGGGCCCAGTCTTGCAGCTCCACCGGGCATGAACAAATCGATGGCGTCGACGGGGCTCGCGATCTTCTGTGCGCTGGTGTTCGCGGGCGCGGGCTGCTCGAGCAGCGCGTCACCCAAGTCCAAGACCACCACGCACACGCAGACGACGGTGGAGGAGGGTGGCAACACCACGACCTCCGACGTCGAGGAGACCGAGGTCGAGCAGGCCGACGGCACCAAGGACACCAAGACCACGACCACGACGACGACCTCGACCCCGCCGCCGTGACCGCTCGCAAGCAGAGCACTCGGACCCTCGCTGCGCTCGTGTCTCAGAGCATTGGTCAGAACTGCCATTCCGACTCGACTCCCAGAGGAGATTCGGACCCTCGCTGCGCTCGTGTCCTCAGCGCGTCGCGTGGCGCGCGATCACGTCGGCGACGCAGGCGGTGAGCTTCTTCGCCATCGGAAGATCGAGGAACTCGTTGGGGCCGTGGGCGTTCGAGCCCGGCCCGAGCACGCCTGTGATGAAGAACTGGGCGTCGGGGAAGCGCTTGCCGAGCATCCCCATGAACGGGATCGAGCCGCCCTCGCCCATGAAGACCGGCGGCGCCGCGAAGTGCGCCGCCGATGCGGCCTCGAGCGCAGCCTCGAGCCACGGCGCCAGCGCCGGCGCGTTCCAGCCCGGGTTGGGGGTGCCGTGGGACTTGAACGACACCTTCGCGCCGTAGGGTGGGTTGCGCTCGAGCAGCTCGGTCACCGCGGCGGTCGCGGCGTTGGCGTCGAGGGTCGGCGGGATGCGCAGGCTCAGCTTCAGTCCGGTGTTCGGACGCATCACGTTGCCGGCGTTGCCGATCGGCGGCAGGCCGTCGGCGCCGGTCACCGCGAGGGCCGGGCGCCAGGTCCGGTTGACGATCAGCTCGGCCGACTCCTTGGTGACCGGGGCGACGCCGTCGTGGAGCGGGAACTTCGACCACACCTCGTCGCCGAGCACGTCGGCGGCGCGCGCCGCCTGCTCGATGCGCTGGCGCGGGATCTCGACGTACAGCTCGCTCGGCTTGATCGCGCCGGTGTGGGCGTCCTCGAGCCGATCGATCAGCGCGCGCGCGACCCGGAAGCTCGACGCGACGACTCCCGAGCCGTCGCCCGAGTGCACGCCCTCGCGCAGCAGCGACACCTCGAGCGTGCCGATCACCAGGCCGCGCAGCGACGTCGTGCACCACAGCTGATCGTAGTTGCCGCAGCCGGAGTCGAGGCACACCACCAGGCTCGGCGTGCCGATGCGCGGCGCGAGGTGCTCGATGTACGCCGGCAGATCGAACGAGCCCGACTCCTCACACGCCTCGATCAGGATCGCGCAGCGCGCGTGGGGCCGACCCTGCTGCGCGAGCACGTTGAGCGCGGTGAGGCTGGAGAAGATCGCGTAGCCGTCGTCGGCGCCGCCGCGGCCGTACAGCCGCTCGCCGCGCATGACCGGCGTCCACGGCCCCAGCCCCTCGTCCCAGCCCGTCATCTCCGGCTGCTTGTCGAGGTGGCCGTACAGCAGCACGGTGTCGCCGTCGCGGACCCCTCCGGACAGGTTGCTGCCTGGCACCTCGATGAAGATCACCGGCGTCCGCTCGCCCAGCGTCACCACCTCG
>JAYTAJ010000381.1:0-1791 GCA_043737575.1 Myxococcales bacterium
GTTTCCACCGCAGGCGGCGATCGCCAGGAGGAGCGCCATCGCCAGGCGGCCAGGACGGGGAGAAGCGAGCATCGACCGCACGCTATCACCAGGGGCGGCGCTCACACCAGTGGTCTCACCGGGTTGCCAGGTTCTACCACCTCGGCCTGGCGCAGGGTGCGCTGCACGCCCTCGCGCAACCCGACGGTCGGCGCCCAGCCCAGCAGTCGTCGCGCCAGGGTGATGTCGGGGCAGCGCCGCGCCGGATCGTCGACCGGGCGATCGACCCGGGTGATCGGCGACGGCGATCCGGCCAGCTCGCACACCAGCGCCGCCAGCTCGCCGACCGTGATCTCGCTGGGGTTGCCGAGGTTGATCGGCGCGACCACGCCGCGCGGCCCGGGCGGCAGCGCCATCAGCGCGACCACGCCGTCGATCAGATCGTCGACGTAGCAGAACGATCGGGTCTGACCGCCGTCGCCGTGCACGGTGAGCGCCTGGCCGGCCCGGGCCTGCTCGACGAAGTTGGCGACGACCCGGCCATCGCCGCGCGGCATCCGCGGCCCGTAGGTGTTGAAGATGCGCGCGATGCGGACGTCGACGCCGTGCTGGCGCGCGTAGCTGGCGGCCAACGCCTCGGCGCCGCGCTTGCCCTCGGTGTAGCAGGCGCGTGGGCCGATCGGGTTGACGTTGCCGAGGTACGACTCGCGCTGCGGGTGCTCGCTCGGATCGCCGTAGACCTCGCTGGTCGACGCCAGGACCAGCCGGGCCCCGACCGCGTGGGCGCACATCAGCGCGCGCAGCGTGCCCTCGACACAGGTGCGCAGGGTCCGCACCGGATCGCGCTGGTAGTGGACCGGCGAGGCCGGGCACGCCAGGTGGTAGATCGCGTCGACCTCCTCGGTGAACGGCTCGATCACGTCGTGGATCCGCAGCGCGAACCGCGGGTGGCCGAGCACGCCCGCCAGGTGGCGGCGGTCGCCCGTGCTCAGATCGTCGAGACCGACGACGTCGTGGCCGTCGGCGACCAGGCGATCGCACAGGTGCGAGCCGATGAAGCCCGCGCCGCCAGTGACCAGGACTCGCGCCACGCGCGACCATCTATCACGGTATCATCGTGGCCGATGACGACGTCGCAGCCGCGCAACCCGCTCCACGGCCTCACGCTCGAGCAGATCGTGACCGAGCTGGTCGCGCACTTCGGCTGGCCCGAGCTCGCCGAGCGCATCCGCATCCGCTGCTTCGCGACCGATCCGAGCGTGGCGTCGAGCTTGAAGTTTCTGCGCAAGACCCCGTGGGCCCGCGCCAAGGTCGAAGGCCTCTACCTGTTCATGCTGCGCGACCGCAAGCGCGCGGCGCGCTGACGTCATCAGGGCTGCTTCGGCGCCGGCGGCGTGATCTCGAAGTCCTGCAGCGCGTTCTCCAGCTCGATGCGCTGATCGAGCCGCTTGGCCTCGAGGTCGGCGAGCTGGGCGCCGAGCTTGTTGCCCTCGCTGCTGAACTCGTCGAGCTGGCGGGTCCACTTGGCGCGCTGGGCGCCGGCCTGCGGGTTCTTGGCGATCGCGCGCAGGTTCTCCCGCAGCTCGTTGGCGCGCTGATCGAGCTTGTTGCGGCGCTCGACCAGGCCGGTGAGCTGCTCCTCGATCTTCGCCAGCTCGCGGCGACGGTCGATGATCGGCTTCAGCCGCTTCTTGGTGTCGGCGCCCAGCTCGGCGACCACCAGCAGCTTCTCGAGCAGCTCGAGCGCGGGCGCGTTCCAGATGCTGATCGTGCTGCGGCTCGGGGTCTGCTCGACGACGGTGACCGCGCCCT
>JAYTAJ010000382.1:0-1790 GCA_043737575.1 Myxococcales bacterium
CGCAGCGGCAAGATCGCGACGCAGTGCCCGACCAGCGCGTCGAGCCCCGCGGCGTTCTGGCCCGCGGCCGGGATGCCGACGACCAGATCGTCCTGCCCGGTCACGCGGTGGAGCAGCACGTCGAAGCCCGCGAGCAGCGTCGCGAACAGGCTGGCGCCGAGGCCGGCGCCGAGCTTCTTCACCTGGGCGACGAGATCGGCGGGCAGCAGGTGATCCTCGCGACCGGCGCGGGTCGTGCGCACCAGCGGCCGCGCCCGATCGGTCGGCAGCTCCAGGGTCGGCACGCCGTCGGCGAAGCGATCGATCCACCAGCGCTCGTTGGCGCGGACCTCGGGATCGTCGGCCCGCGCGGCGCACGCCGCGGCGTAGGGGGCGAACGACGGCGCCGCGGGCAGCGGCAGCGTGCGCGCGCCGGTCGCGAGGCCGTAGCCCGCGGCCAGATCCTTGACGATCACCCAGTACGACCAGCCGTCGAGGACGATGTGGTGGCCGGTGAAGACCAGCACGTGATGATCGGGCGCGAGCCGCACCAGCTCGGCGCGCACCAGCGGGCCGCGCTCGAGATCGAAGGGCTCGCCGACGTGGCGCGCGGTGATCGCGGCCAGCGCGGCGTCGCGCGCGGCGGGCTCGAGGCCGTCGAGCTCGATCAGCGGCACCTCGAGGGCAGGCGCGGCGGCGGCGACGTGGAGCGTCAGGCCGTCGGCGGCGAACGTCGCGCGCAACGCGTCGTGGCGGCGCGGCAGCTCGCGCACCGCGTGGCGCAGCGCGCCGACGTCGAGCTCGCCGCGCAGGTGCAGCGACACCGACTCGTTGTAGGCCAGGGACGCCTCGGGGCCGAGACGATCGGCCAGCCAGATCTCGCGCTGCGGCTCGGTCGACGGCACGGTCACGCCCGCGGCGTCATCGGTCACCGCGATCTCTCTCGCGCGCTGCGGGAAGAAGCCGCTGGCGATCATCTCGGCGGCGGCGTCGCGGTACGCGGCGACGATCGTGGCGAGATCGTCGTCGGTGTGCGCGGTCGTCAGGAAGCAGGGGAAGTTGTCGAGGATGTGGATGCCGCGGTCGCGCAGCATCGCGTAGATCAGATCGCCGTACGGCAGATCCTCGGTGAAGACGTTGCGCCACAACGACGCAAAGGTGTTGAGCTTGAACGGCGCGCCCAGCTCCGCCATCGCGGCGTTGACCTGCGCGACCATCGCCGCGGTGCGCGCGGTCAGCCGCTCTTGCAGCTCCGGCCCCGCGTCCTTCAGGTGCTGCAGCGCGGCCTTGGCGGCGGCGAGCGCGAGCGGATGGCGCACGAACGTGCCCGCGAAGTAGGTGACGCCCACCGTCGGGATCGACGCGTCGCCGTACGCCCAGTGGCCGCCGTCGAGGGCGTCCATGAACGCGCGCTTGCCGGCGATGACGCCGATCGAGAAGCCGCCGCCGACGACCTTGCCGTACGACGCCAGGTCGGCGTCGATGCCGAACAGCCCCTGGATGCCGCGCGGGTGGGCGCGGAAGCCGGTCACGACCTCGTCGAAGACCAACAGCGAGCCCGACGCGGTGGTGAGCGCGCGCAGGTCGCGCAGGAACTCGACCGGCTGGAAGTCGGGGCGGCGGCTCTGGACCGGCTCGACGACGATCGCCGCCAGCTCGTGGGCTCGGGCCCGCAGGATCTCGAGCGACTCGGGCGTGCCGTAGTCGAGGACCAGCACGTTGTGCGACGCCGACGGCATGATCCCGGGCGCGGCCGGGATGCTCTTCAGCTTGCGGGTGCCGCGGACGATGACCTCGTCGAAGATGCCGTG
>JAYTAJ010000383.1:0-1790 GCA_043737575.1 Myxococcales bacterium
CGGGGATGCACGAGGCGATGCGGGCGTCGAGCTGCGCGAGGAAGCCATCGACCGCGCGCTCGAAGTGATCGGCAGGGACGTTGAGGTCGACCTCGCGCAGGTAGCGCACCGCGGCCACATCGCGGACCCGCTCGGCGCGAGCCTCGAGCTGGATGAACGCGCCGTCGCTCGTGAGGTGGAGCGCGGGCCAGGGGACGTCCGTGCTGACCGCGGCGAGTGAGTGCGCGCGCAGCCACGTCGGCGAGGTTGCGTCGGTGCGCGGCTCCCAGCGCAGTCGCCACCAGTTCACGACGAGCCACTGCGCCAGCGGAAAGATCGGCACGCGGATATCGCGACGCACGGTCTGGGCGAGGACGTCGTCGACCTCGGTGATCGGGATCTGATCCGGTCCTGCGACGATCGTGAACGACGCAAAGGTCGCGCGCTCGCGCGGATCGTCGGCGGCGATCGGCAACCACGCAAGGTCGAAGACGAGGTCGGACTCAGCCATGGCGGAGCACCGCCCAGGCCGCGGCGACCTTCGCGAACAAGGGATTCGCGCGCCGTATCGGATAGCCGTGATATCGACCCGCGCGACTGCCGCCGTAGATCAGCTCGAAGACTCGGCCCTCCGCGTCGACGACCCACATCTGCGCAGGGAACCCCTCGACCTTGTCCTTGGCACTCACGAGGCCGACCTCGAGCGCCAGCGCGAACAACCCATCGGCTACCTGCTTGTCGACGATGCCGGCCTCGTCACACAGCGTCTTGTCGAGACGCGGGCTGGTGGGCGGGATCAGACCGAAGTTGTTCGGCTCTTTCTTGTGCAGCGGACTCCCCTCGTACCGCGCCTGCTCACGTAAGAATCGACGCTGCGCGTCCGTCAACGGCGTGTCGCGGAGCGATCGCTCGGTCTCCTCACGTATCTTGCGTGCTCGCTCACCCATGACTTCGACAAGGGCACGTTAGCCCAACTTCAGTCGCCGCCCCAGTATCGGATCCGGCCCGTATCCATGTGCACGAACTTGCTCCCGCGATACAGCCCAACCCCGCCGAGCTTCTTCGCAACCGCCCACGCGTGGAGCTCGTCGACGGTGACGCCGGGGATGCGGAAGTCGACGGCGTTGCCGTGGGTGTGCTGGCTGTCCCGCGCGACCTCGTGGCCCTTCTTGCGCAGCATCAGGTTGTACTTGGGCGCGCGAAAGCCCGACACGATGTCGACGCGGCGTGCGTTGAAGTGGCGCGCGGCCTCGCGCAGCGTCGCGATGAGGCGGGCGTCCATCTGGGTCGGGCCGTTGGTGTAGTGATCGCGCAGGAAGCGATCGCGGAGCGCGTCGGCGGGGACGGGGCGGCGCGGGTCGGCGTCGACGGGCAGCCACTCCTCGGTCCACAGGTTGCGGAGATTGATGATGGGCGCGGCGGGCTTGCCGACGGCGGCCTTGGCGCGGACGCGGCGCGCGGGGCTGGGGCGCTTGTCGTCGAGGTACGCGGCCTTCTTGGTCCCGGGCGGCGGCGGCGCGGGCGCGGCGGCGGCGGGCGCGACGACCGCGCCGACGGTCAGGACGACGGCGATCGCGGCGCGGCGCATCACGCGGGACGACGACCGAGCGCGATCAGCGCGGGTGGCAGCGCCTGGTTGAGCGAGCCCGACGTGAAGCCGGCGAGATCGAGCGCGACGAAGACGAAGCCGAGGCGCTTGCCGAGGGCGACGACCTCGAGCCGCACCGCCGGATCGACCAGCCGCGCCAGCTCGCCGACCTCGACCTCGATGCGCGCGACCGACTCGTGGTAGCGCACCCGCACCTGGTGCA
>JAYTAJ010000384.1:0-1789 GCA_043737575.1 Myxococcales bacterium
GGCAGATCATCGACGGCGTAGACCTCGGCGTGGACCGCGAGCAGCTCGGCCAGCTCGCGGTAGCGCGCGGCGCCGCGGTACAGCCGGCCCAGCGCGTCGAGCGCGTCGCGATCGCGCGGCGTCACCTCGCGCAGCCGCTCCCACGCCCGGATCGCGCGCTGGCCGTCGCCGAGCTTGCCGTCGACGATCGCGGCGTAGCGCGTGAGATCGCGAGCCCGCAGCGCCGCCGCCGCCGAGCCCGGCTCGGGGGGCGCCGCGGTCGGCGGATAGCGGACCGAGTCGAGCCGCTCGAGGATCGCGGCCAGCTCGCCCCAGCGCTGCGCCGCCTCGTACAGATCGGCGACCGCGGCCAGCGCCTCCTCGTCGGTCGGCGCCGCGCGCAGCGCCTGCTCCCAGCGCTCGAGCGCGCGGGCGTCGTCGCCATCGTCGATCGCCATCCGCGCCAGCCGACGCAGGACCTTGGCGCGCTCGGCCGGGCCGGTCGCCGACGCCGCGTGATACTCGAGCGTCTGCGCCAGCCGCTTCTTGTCGCCGGCCTGCTCGAGCGCGCGCGCCATGCGATCGAGCGCGTCGCGATCGCCGGGCAGGATCTCGAGGATGCCGCTCGCCGCGTAGACCACGCCGTCGACGTCGCCGAGGCGCTGCTCGCACATCGTCGCGAGCTTGCGCAGCGCGGTGAGCCGCTCGACGCGTTTGCCGACCGGCCACTCGCGCGCCGGCCCCGCGGTCGGCGCGCGTCCCGCCGCGGCCGCGGGCGCGGGCGCGGCGCCGAGGCGATTGGCGTCGAGCTCGAGCTGGCGGCGCAGCGTCCGCGCGAGCCCGGCGTCGTCGCCCTCGCGCTCGTACATCTCGGCCAGGGCCTTGAGCGCGCCCTCGTCGTCGGGCTTCAGGCCGACGACCTCCTCGTACAGCGCGATCGCGCGGCGCGGCTCGACCTGACGCTCGCGGTACGTGTTCGCGATCCGCCGCAGCGTGTCGGCGCGGGCGCCGCCGCTCTGCGCCGCCTGGGCCTCGCCGTCGAGGACCGCGACCAGCTGCTCCCACATCTTGGCGCGGGCCGACAACCGCCGCACCGCCTCCTTGGCCTTGGGGCTGCCCGGCTCGATCTCCTCGATGCGCTGCCAGGCGTCGAGGGCGCGCGGCACGTCGCCCAGGCGCAGCTCGCAGATCTGCGCGATCTCCTCGAGGCGACGCACCAGCTCGCCGGGCGCGGCGCCGGCCTCGCGGGCGTTGTCGAGCGAGAACTCGTACAGATCCGACAGCCCGCGGTAGTCGCGCCGCTCGCGGAAGTGCTCGACGTAGCGCGCCAGCGCGTCGTCGTTGGTCGGATCGACCGACAGCGCCTGGTGCAGCAGCTCGGCCGCACGATCCTTGTCGGCCAGGTGGTCGCGCGTCAGCGCCGCCAGCTCGAGCAGCTCGGCGACCTGGGACTTCGGATCGTCGGCGAGCCCGGCCAGCTCGCGCTCGTACAGCGCCGCCAGCTCGGTCCACCGCTGGTCTTCGTGCAAGAGCCGCCGCAACCGCTGCGCCGCGGCGCCGCGCGGCGGCTCGATCGCCGCCAGCTCGGTCAGCGCCGCGATCAGCTGTCCGCGATCCGGACGCTCGCGATCGTAGAGCGCCACCCGCTGGCCGAGCAGCCGCACCCGCTCGCCGACGTCGTCGGTGTACGCGGCGAGCGCGGCGCGCTGCGCCAGCAGGCGATCCAGCTCCTCCCACCGCTCGTCGGCGCGCAGCGCCGCCTCGAGGGCGTTGGCCGCCGCCGCGTGATACGGATCGGCGCCGACCGCGC
>JAYTAJ010000385.1:0-1789 GCA_043737575.1 Myxococcales bacterium
CCGCGCGCCGAGCGCGACCTGACCACCGGTCGCGAGCCGCGCGATCCAGCTGCGCGGCGCGGTGCGACCACGCGTGCTGGTGGTCGCCAGGCCGCTGACGAGGAGCGTGGTGCGATCGATCACGGGCGGAGGATACCGAATCTCGGCGCGACTTGCCCGCCGTCGAGGCGCTCCCGCCGATGCTATCGTGATCGAATGCGCATCGTCCTCCTTGCCGCCCTGCTGCTGGCGGGTTGCTCGGACCCGACGATCACGATCACGATCGCAAACCCGCCGCCGCGCGAGCTCGCGGGCGGCCCGGTCACGACGACGCTATCGGTCGTGCTCGCCGACGACGCCATCACCTGCGACGACGTTCGCTACGGCCTGATCAGCGCCGAGACCCTCGCGGGCGGGCGCCAGGCCTCGGTCGCCGCCGACGGCAGCGGCCACATCACCGGCGTGCCGCGGCTCGGCCACAAGCTGTTCCTCCTCGAGGCCGTCAACCAGCGCGGCCGCCGCATCGCGGGTGGCTGCGAAGCGCTCGACGACATCGTCGAGGACGCCGCGGTCGTGGTCGAGGCCAAGCCGTCGCTGCGGGCGCGGCTGGTCAGCGCGCGCGACCCCGGACAGCCCGCGGTGGATGGCGAGGCCGTCTCGGTGCTGGTGCGCAAGGCCTGGGGCGAGCTGCCCGCCGATGCCGTCGAGGTGTTGCAGGTCGCGGTCCGCGACTCGGACGAGGTGGTCGGCGGTGGCAGCGTCGTGCTACGCGCGAGCGACGGCGACGACACGATCTACGAGGTGACGCTGACCGCGCCGCCCTCGACGGTCGGCCCCAGCGAGATCGAGCTGCGACCGTCCTGGTCCGACGAGGTGCTGCGGATCCCGACGTTCACCAAGCCCGTCGGGCTCGGGTTCCAGCCGCTCGGCGATCGATCGCGCGGGCCCAACCGACGGCCACCGAGCTGGGCGGTCCTGATCGACGACGCCGCCACGCCCGGCGACGACGTCCGCGCCGCCGCGATCTCGGGGCGCGGCACCGGAGTCCAGCTGGTGATGTTCGAGGAGCAGGGCGACGCGCTGAGCGCGCCGATCGTCGCCGAGGCGTCCGACCTCCGCGCGCTCGTCACCTGGAAGGGCGCGATCCTCACCCGGCTCGCGGCGCTGCCTGGCCCGACGCCGACGCCGCGCTGGAGCGCGATCGACTGGACCACGCACACGCTGGCGCCGCTGACGATCGCCGATCCGCAAGGCAGCGTCGCCGCCGCCGACGATCTGGTCGCGGTCGAGTGCGGCGCCAACCAGCTCGGCCTCCTGGCGCGCAGCGGCAACGGCCCCTACGAGGCATTCACCGAGCCGGGCACGCTGGGCGACGCGACGACCGCGATCGGCGAGATCGCCGCGAAGGTCAACGCGCTCGGCGGCAACGGTCACGCCATCGACGCGGTCGCCAGTCGGTGTCTGTCGTTGCCCATCGGGCTCCGCGCCGCCGTGATCGTGCGCGTCGAGAGCTTCGATCGCGTCGCCACCCACGTCGTCGGCCGCGACTTCGAGCTCGAGGTCCCCGCGACCTCGGGGGTCACGACCTACCAGAACCTCGACGGCGCCTGGGTGCTGGCCGGCAGCGAGAACGGCGTCGACGGGCCGCGCCTGGTCAACTACCGCCTCACCCAGCTGAAGTTGCCGGACCTGCCGCCGTTCCTGGCGTTGCCGCTCAGCCTCGAGCTCCAGGTCGCGGCGCCGCCGTCGTCGATCCTGGTGTTCGAGCGCGATCGCAGCCTGCTCCCCGATACCATCGCCGCGATCGAGC
>JAYTAJ010000386.1:0-1788 GCA_043737575.1 Myxococcales bacterium
CGTCGGCTCCGGCACCACCGCCGTCGTCGCCGCCCGCCTCGGCCGCCGCTTCCTGTGCGGCGACGCCGACCCCCGCTACGTCGGCCTCGCCCGCGAGCGCCTCGGCTGAGCTTTCGCGAGCTAGCCCAGGCCCCGGATCGATCGCCGCGTCGTTGCGCGTGATCGCCAGTCCGTCGACCACGCTCGCCTCGGGCACGCTGAACGTCAGGTACGGCAGCCGCGGCTCGAGCGCCCCGAGGCGGGCCCCGAGGCGGGCCTCGACGCTCGCCCGCAGCGCCCCCTGGGTCTGCTTCGCGACGGCCAGGCTGACCTTGGCGCCGACGTTGGCCTCGAGCCGATCGCTGGTCGCGAACGCCGCGCACGCCTGGGCGTAGCGCTGCTCGGCCATCAGCCGCTTGCCGTCGCGGAACGCCTGCTCGGCTTCCGGATTCGACTGCGCCTGCGCGCGCGCCGCCAGCGCGGCGATCACCGCGACGACGACCGCCATGGAGGATCGAAGGCCCATCGCGATCGGCCCACTGCACGCGTCGGGCCCGCGCCGCGATCGCCGCAACCGACCGACCGCGCAGCGCCGACGATCCGCGGCTGTCGTCTCGATTGGACGGCTCGAGCCGGCCAGTCCACTGCAGTGGACTGGCGCGCGCCGTCGACCCGCGATTCCACACCCGCGACGCGATGGCACCTCCTCTGCATTCGCAGGCTCGCCATGACCGACCGTACGAACCAGCTCATCAACCCCGCCGATCTCGCGGCGGTGCTGCGCAAGCGGCCCCACGGCAACCTCGAGCCGCGCGGCTACACGGGCATCGTGCCGCCCGGCACGACGCAGCCCCAGGACCCCGGCCGCTTCGGCCGCATGTTCCCGTTCCTGCCCGCGCACCAGGAGGACCGCGGCGACCTCGAGCAGCTCGGCAACCCCGCGCCCGCGGGCAGCGGCCTCATGGTCGACGACGGCGCCGTCGCCGACTCACCGATCCCGTCCGGCTTCACGTATCTCGGTCAGTTCATCGATCACGACATCACGTTCGATCCGACGTCGAGCCTCGACAAGCAGAACGATCCGAAGGCGCTCTCGAACTTCCGCACGCCGCGGCTCGATCTCGACAGCCTCTACGCGGGCGGCCCGGCCGACGCGCCGTTCCTCTACGACCGCGACGATCCCGACAAGTTCTTGCTCGGGCCGTCGAACAACACCGGGTTGTTCGACCATCCCAGCCCCGACGCCGCGGGCGATCTGCCGCGCAACAGCCAGGACCTCGCGCTGCTCGGCGACCCCCGCAACGACGAGAATCTGATCGTCGCGCAGCTCCACCGGCTGTTCCTGAAGTTCCACAATCGCGTCGTCGACTGGCTGCGCGGCAAGAACACCGCCGCGCCGCTGGTGTTCACCACCGCGCAGCAGCTGGTGCGCTGGCACTACCAGTGGATCGTCGTCAACGACTACCTGCCTCGCATCGTCGGCAGGCCGATCGTGCAGGACATCCTCACCAACGGCCGCCGCTTCTACCGCTTCTTCCAGCGCCCGTTCATGCCCGTCGAGTTCTCGGTCGCGGCGTTCCGCTTTGGCCACTCAATGGTGCGCGACGACTACCGCTTTCACCGGGCGGGACCGCCCGCGACGTCGCGGCCATTTCCGACCGCCACGCTGTCGCTGTTCTTCCGCTTCACCCGCACCAACACCACCGCCGTCAACTGGATCCTGCATCCCGACGACTGGGAGAACTTCTTCGAGACCAACCCCGGCACCCCGCCGGTGATGGCGCGCGCGATCGATCCCCGCCTCGCCGC
>JAYTAJ010000387.1:0-1788 GCA_043737575.1 Myxococcales bacterium
GTCGACGCCGGCCCCTGCCCGTCGGTGTGCACCAGCTGCGTCGCCAACACCTGCCTGATCCGCTGCGCCGGAACCAACAGCTGCGCCCAGCGGATCCAGTGCCCGCCGGGGATGGCGTGCGAGGTCGACTGCGACGGCGACGGCAGCTGTCGCAACGGCGTGTGGTGCCAGGACGCCACCGACTGCCAGATCGACTGCGACGGCGACGGCAGCTGCGGTGGATCGATGCGGTGCGGCGACGCGGCGTGCGACGTGACCTGCGGCGGCACCGCGAGCTGTGCCCAGGGCATCGACTGCCACCTGTCGTGCGCCTGCGATACCGAGTGCGCGCCGTCCGCGTGCGGCGGTGAGGGCAACGACTGTCCGGGCGCCGCGTGCGACGCGCTCGGCGAGTGCACCTCTGCTCCGAACGGATGTGACACATGCTGAACCCGCGCGTCTTCGCCGTCCTCGCGCTCGCCGCCGCCGCGTGCGGCGATGACGGCTCCAGCGGCGACGATGATCCGCTGCCGCTGCCAGTGCCGTCGTGCGCCGCCGCCGCGACCGGCGCGGCCGACGTCGCCGCGCCGATCCTGCAGTACACGATCGGCGATCGCTGGCACGAGGGCTGGCTGGCGTCGCCTGCGGTCGCCGATCTCGACGGCGACGGCGCCGCCGAGCTGGTGATCCCGCGCGACGAGCTGCTGGTGGTGTGGCGCATCAGCGGCGGCGCCCCGATCGAGGTCTGGCGCGCCGAGACCGGCGGCCGGATCTGGTCGTCGCCGGTCGTCGCCGATCTGGTGCCCGGCCGCGACGGTCTCGAGGTCGCGGTCGCATCGCGCGGCCAGATCTTCGCGTTCGCCGCCGACGGCGCGCCGCTGCCGGGCTTTCCGTTCGCGTGGCGCGACGAGCTGCGCAGCCTCGCGGCCGGCGACGTCGACGGCGACGGCGCCCTCGAGCTGGTCGCGGTCACCAACGATCCGCTCGACGTCGGCAGCCAGCGCGACATCGTGATCGCCGTCAAGGCCAGCGGCGCCCGCGTCGCCGGCTTCCCGCCCAACACCGGCGGCGCCGCCGGCTGCGACGACGCCTGCTACGTGACCGGCGGCTACGATCAGAACCTCGCGCTCGGCGACGTCGACGGCGACGGCCGAGTCGACATCCTCGCGCCGCAGGACAACGCCTACGTCTCGCTCCACGACGGCACCGGCCGCGCCTTCGACGCCGCGGCGATCTTCGACGATCGCACCAAGTACTCCGGCATCCGCATGATGCTCGACTACGCCCACGCCCAGCAGGGCTACGCCGACGACGAGTCGGTCGATCTCCAGGGCCACTTCACCAACACCGCGCCCGCGATCGCCGACCTCGACGGCGACGGCGTCGGCGAGATCATCCTGCTCGGCTCGGTGCAGACCACCGATCAGAACCAGCGCGAGCGCGGCGTCGCGCTGTGGGTCACCCGTCACGACGGCACCCGGCCCGACGCCTGGCTCGCGCCGCCACACTTCCCCGACTACCGCTCGGGGCTGTGGGACTACGGCGACAACGTCGTCGCCGCGACCAACCAGGTCGCGATCGCCGAGCTCGATCTGGCGCGCGCCGGCCCCGAGATCGTGTTCGCCGGGTTCGACGGCCGCATCCACGCCGTCGACGCTCGCGCCCAGATCGTGTGGGCCCGCGACTACGCCAGCCGCGACGACGAGACCACCGGCGGCGTGGTCGTCGCCGATCTGTCGGGCGACGGCATCCCCGAGATCGTCTTCGCCACCTACGGCGCCGGCGGCGGCCGCCTGATCGTCCTCGACG
>JAYTAJ010000388.1:0-9774 GCA_043737575.1 Myxococcales bacterium
GCGGCGTCGTCGGCCGTGACCCCCGCCATCGCCGCGGTCGCGCTGGCCTCGGGCGCGTCGGTGCCGAGGGTCGCGCGATCGACCGCGATCCGCTCGTCGAGCGCGGTGATCTGTGCGCGCAGCTCGTCGGGCCGCCCCCCGAGCGGCGGCCCCGCGTCGCTGGTCGGCCGGGTCGCGAGCGGATGGCTCGCGCGGGCGCCGCACGCCACCATCAGCGCGATCGCGGCGCCCGCGACGACCGCCGTGATCGTCCCCCGCGCGGTCACGGCGCGCCCTCGTCGCGGTTGCAGGTGCAGCAGCGCTCCTGGGCCTCGCGGCACGACGCCTTGGCGCTGTCGCACTTCTCCTTGGCCCAGGCGTCGTTGCCCAGCTCGTCGGCGATCGCGCAGATGTCCTCGGCGTTGTCGCAGATCGCGCCGCCGAGATCGCAGATGTCGACGCAGCGGGTCTGGGGCGGACCGGGCAGCACGCAGGCGCGCGCCGCGTTGGCCGCCGAGGTCCGGGTCATCGCGATCACCCGGTCGTCGTCGGGCTCGACCTCCATGCCGGCCTCATGACGCCAGGCTCGGATCTGGGTCGACAGCGCGGTGATCTCGTTGCGCTTGGCCTGCAGCTCGGGCCACTTGGGCTCGGGGGTCGGGCTGCGCGGACACGCCGCGAGCTGCGACGCCAGCAGGGCCAGCACGATCGCGCGCGCGGTCACTCGCGCTGCTCCATCAGGCGCTCTTGGATCGCGGCGTTGATCGTGATCGACTTGTCGAACGCGACGATCGCCTGGCGCCGCAGCTCGCGGGCCCGGGTGACCTCGTCGGGATTCGCGCCCTCGCCGAGCCGCAGCGCCTGGGCCTCGAGGACCTCGCCCTTCACGGTGTAGAGGTTGGCGACGAAGAACGAGTCGCGGGTCGCGCTCGCCAGGCCGGCGTCGATCTCGCTCATGGCCGCGTCGAGCTCGCCCTTGGCGACCAGCAGCTTGGCGAGGAGCGCGCGGGCGTCGGCGACGACGTCCTGGGCCTCGGGGGCGTTGGCCGGGAACGGCACGGCGAGGATGCTGCGCACCGCGGCGATCGCGAGGTCGGGCTTGCCATCGCTCATGTAGACCCGGGCCTTGTGGTGAAAATTCTTCGCCTGGGCCAGCGCGACCATCAGCTCCTTGGTGATCGCGTCCGCGGGCTCGGTCAGGCGCGTGGTCCCGGCCGGGCGGTCGTCGCCGCTGGTGCCGCACGCGGCGAGCGCGAGCGCGAAGGCGAACCCGACGGCCATCGCAACCGCAGCCGCAATCGATCGATTCGTCATGGCGCCCCTCCGTACAGCGAACGATCCCGGAAGCCACCCAGGCGATCGGCGTAGATCGCGTCGATGCGCGTCACCGCGTCGTCGGCGCGGTCGCGGGCGATGGCGCCGACCAGCGCATCGGCCGGCCGCGACCGCTGATCGAACGGCAGCTCGGTCGCGACCGGCGCGGGTGGCGTCGGCGTCGGCGCGCGATCGAGCATCAGCATCACCACCGCGGCCGCCGCGACCGCGCTGGTGGCGGCCGCGACGATCCACGGCACCGCGCGGCGGCGGCGCGCCGCGGCGCGATCGATCGGCACCACCGCCGGCGCGGTCACGACCGGCATCGACGGGACGCTGGGCGCCGCGCCGCCGCCGCGGCGATCGATCGCGGTGGCGAGCGCCGACTCGATGATCGATCGCTGCCGGCCGCTCGCCAGCTCCATCGGCCGCACCGTCGCGCGGATCGCGGTCGCGACCTCGAGTAGTGGCTGCTCCTCGGACGGCACCGCGGCCGGGGTGCGCCCGGTCATCATCTTGTCGATCAGCTCGGCGAACACCCGAGCGCGGGCGCGCTCGGCGGCATCGGGCACGGCGTCTTCGCCGGGGATCACGGCCTCGGGGCCGAGCACGTCGTCGTCGTCGTAGGTGGGATCGTCGGGGTTCATGGTGGGACTCACGTCGGCGCGACCGGAACCCGGTCACCGAAACGCTTGCGGAACGAGCGGACCGCGCGGTGGAGGAGGACGTCGAAGGTGCCGACCGTCACCGCGAACCGCCGCGCGCACTCCTCGCGCGACAGCTCCTGGATCAGGCGCAGCTCGATCGCGTGGCGGTAGCGTTCGGGCAGCTCCGCCAGCGTGCCGTCGATCTGCACGCGGTGCAGCACCCGCTCCTGCTCGGCCATGATCTGCGAGTCGGCCGACGACTCGGGGTCGGTCTCGGCCGGCAGCTCCCTCGCCACCGCGTCGGCGAGGCGGCGCGATCGCTTGTTGCTACGGTGGACGTCGAAGACCTTGTTGATCGCGATCTGCCGCAGCCACGGGTAGATCGTCTTGCCCTGCCAGGTGAAGCGATCGATCTTCTCGACCGCGGTCGCGAGGGTGTCGCGGAGCACGTCCTCGGCGGCGACCGCGTTGCCGAGCCTCGGCAAGATCACCGAGGCGTAGAGCGGCGGGGCATAGCGTTCGAGCAAGGGGCGCATGGCGTCGAGGTGACCGGCCTGGGCCTCTCGGATGAGCCGCTCTTCTTCATCGAGCGGTAGCGCGGTGGCTGGTTCCGAGACCACGTCGGCGACTCCTCAACGTCCTTGCGTCCGCTAGCTTACACGACGGCCGTCGTAGCGGACGCTGATCAGCGTGAGCCCGTGGGGCGGGGCGGTCTGTCCCGACCGGGTGCGATCGAGACTCGCTATGATCTCGGGCATCTGGGCTGGATCGAGGCGGCCCTCGCCGACGTCGACCAGGGTCCCCGCCATGATGCGGACCATGTTGCGGAGGAAGGCGTTGCCGCGGACGTCGACGGCGAGGAGGCCCGGCTCGGGGGCGGTGATCGCGACCTCGTCGATGCGGCGGATCGTCGTCTTCGAGGTGCAGTCGATCGCCCGCATGCCCGCGAAGTCGTGCTCGCCGACCATCGCCGCGGCGGCGCGCTGCATCGCCTCGACGTCGAGGGGCCGCGGCCGATGCCACGACCACCGGGCCCAGTGCGGCGACCGATCCGGACGCGCGACCAGGAGGTAGCGGTAGTGCTTGCCGGTCGCCGAGAACCGCGGATGGAAGTCGTCGTCGACGTCCTCGGCGTTGGTCACCGCGATGCCGGGCGGCAGCAGGCCATTGCAGCCGCGGCGGATGCCGTGGAGCGGGATCGGCTTCGAGGTCCGGAACCGCGCGATCTGCCCGAGCGCATGGACGCCCGCGTCGGTGCGCGACGCGCCCGCGACCGGCGTCGGGTGACCGACCAGCGGCGCCAGCGCCCGCTCGAGGTGGCCCTGCACGGTCGGCGCGTTGTCCTGGCGCTGCCAGCCCGACAGTCCGGTCCCGTCGTACTCGACCGTCAGCCGGATGTTCCTCGACCCCTCGGACGCGACCATCAGAACTCGAAGCTGATGCCGCCGAACCAGGTCAGGTCACCGACCGACAGCTTGGTCTTGTTGCCGAAGCCGCTGATCCACGAGCCCTCGACCTCGGCGTAGAAGCCCGCGTGCTCGAGCCCGGAGTCCTGCATCGACCGCGCGGCGTCGGCGTCGATGCGCTCGGCGCGGATCGCGAGGCCCGCCGCGGCGACGATGCCGATGGTGCCGCCGATCGCCTTGTCGGAGCAGGTCGGGCACGACATCGCGACCGACAGCTCGTCGGACGGCGCCTTGGCCCACCACAGGTAGTAGCCGAGGCCGGCCCGCGCGTACGGCACCAGCGGGATGCCCATCTCGTCGTCGAAGATCGTGGCGCGGTAGATCGCGGTCAGCTGGATCGGCACGACGCTCAGGCGGGTGAGGTTGCCGTCGGCGCGCGGCCGATTGGGGGTGTCGCGCGTGGTGCCGTTCTCGAAGGCGAGGGCCGAGTTGCTGAAGTAGCCGCTGGTGATGCCGAAGCCGGCCTGGCCGCGCGCGAGGCTCCACACCCGGTGGACGTCGACCGCGAGCATGTAGCTGTCCTTCAGGAACGTGCGCGCGTAGGGGCCGGGGTTCGACTCGAAGTTGTCGTCGACCGACGGGCGGTACGGCCCGAAGCGGATGCCGAGCGTCCAGGTCGGCTCGGTGGCGCCGACGACGCTGTCCTGCTCCTCGTCGATCCAGTGCGGCGAGAACGAGCTCTGCGCCGACGCGACCCCGGGCACGAGCACCAGGCCGAGCAGCGCGATCTTCGCCAGCCGCGCGCCGCGCCGACGCCGACGCCGCGCCGCGATCACGCCCGCGAGCGCGACCAGCACCGCGCCGCCGATCGCGCCGTCGCTGCCGACCTGCGACACGCAGAAGCCGCCCTGGACGTAGCCGTCCTCTTCGTTCAGCTCCTCCCAGAAGTCGGTGACCGGCACGGGCGTGAGCGGCCGATCGACGTGGGTCGCGGCCACGTTGCCGGAATCGTCGACGGACAACAGCACCACCCAGTACGACACGCCATCTTTGAGGCCGGTGAGCTCGATGCCATTGGCCAGGCCCTCGGACTGCCCGCACAAGAACGTTTCGTCGAGCTGGCGGAGTGGCACGGGCAGGGTGCCGGTCGCGGGTCCCAGCGGATTGGTGAGGACCGCGGCCGGAACGTCGATGTCGGTGCTCGAGCCGCACAAGGTCCGCGGAGTCTCGTAGCGGCGGCTGACGGTCGGGGTCTCGTGGGCGACGGAGCCGTCGGCGCGGCTGCACAGCGCCTGAAACACGTCGATGTCGCTCTGGTTCGAGGTGATCGGATTCCAGGTGAGCCTGATGCCGCTCTCGAGCGCCTGGGCCGTGAGCGCGGTCGGGAGCGGCGGCGGCTCCATGTCGAACCGCACGCCCTCTGTCATGAGCGTCGCGTTGGCGAGGTGATCACGGTTGGTCTCGTCCCAGGTCGCGCCGCTCTCGGTGACCGCCCAGTGCTCACCGGTTTCGTCGGTGTCGGGGCACAGCAAGGTGCCGGGCCGCAGCACCAGATCCTTCACGCGATAGTCGCGCTTGACCGTCCTGGCGAGATCGTCGGGATCGGAGATCGAGGGCTGATGCGTGCAGACCGTCTCGCGTTCGGTGTCGAGTGCGCTCTCGCAGCCGATGCCGGTCCAGATGTCGATCTCGTGGTTCGCCACCGGGTCCGGCGTCCTCGCCCACGTGTACTCGATGCGATAGAGCTGCTGGGTGCCGCCGACATCGCACGCGCAGCGCGCGCCGTTGAAGTAGTTCAGCAGGTACTCGGCGGTCGGCTCGGCGAATTCACCCGTGCCGCGCTCGGGCGGCAGCTTGAGCTTCAGGCCGATCACGCCGCCGTTGAGCTGATCCGCGCGGGCCTCCATGCCCGGCGCGGCGAGCAGCACCATCGCGAGTACGGGCAGGATCGGAGATCGCGACATCGGGACGGGCCTTTGCAAGGTCAGGGCCCGACGCGGACGACCGCCCGGGCAAGGCTCATGGCTAACATGCGTGCTCGAGGCCTACAACTTCGCAGGGGCCTCGCGCCAGATTGGCAGCGCCACGTCGTGGGCGCTGTCACGCCGTCAGCGCCGCTGCTTCGCGGCCTGCGCGATCCCGGCCGCGAGCGTGCGCGCCCGGGCCAGCACCGCGTCGTCGACCGCGCCGCCCCACTGGCCCGCGTAGTACAGCTCGGTCAGCTCGTCGAGCTGGTCGGCGCCCGGGGCGCCCTTCGCCACCAGCGCGCGCGCCAGCTCCCGCGGCGTGGTCGCGGGCGGACGCGGCGCCAGGCGGCGCGCCGCGCGCTCGTACAGCTGCCCCAGCTCGGTGCGCTCGCGGCTGATCGCGGCGCGGGTGTCCCCGCCGCGGCGGCGTCGGCGGCTGCGGCGCAGCGCGATCGCGACGCCGATCACCAGCACCAGCGCGACCAGCGCGTAGGCGTTGCGCTTGGCCCAGCGCTCGATCGCGCGGCCGGCCGCGGTGACCGACTGGGCGCCGCCCGAGAACTGCTTGCCGATCGATCGGAACAGCGAGATCTGCTGGTAGATGTCGTAGTCGATCACCCACTTGCCCCACTGGAAGCGGAGCGTGTCGAACCACCGCCGCATCTTCGCCTGCCAGCCCGAGCCGCCGCGGCCGAGGTAGTCGGCGACCCCGGGCGGCGTCGCGTCGAAGGTGATCCAGTCGCCGCCGAGCTGGACCTCGGTCCACGAGTGCGCGTCGCCGGCCCGCACCGCGAGGTAGCCGTCGTACTCGTTCCACTCGCCGCCGAGGAAGCCGTTGACGCTGCGGGTGCGCAGCCCGACCGCGCGGCCCATGATCGCGAACGCCGACGCGAAGTACTCGCAGTGCCCGGCCTTGCGCTCGAACAGGAAGAAGTCGATCGGCTCGCGGTCGCCGGGATCGCGGAGGTCGAGCGTGTAGGTCAGGTTGTGGTGCAGCCAGTCGCGCAAGGCGATCGCCTTGTCGTAGTCGGTGGTCGCGCCCGCGGTGATCTCGCGCGCGAGGGCGCGCGTCGCGTCGGTGATCTCGGGCGGCAGCTGCAGGTAGACGTCGTCGTGGGGCTCGGTGCCGGGCGGCCCCAGGGTCGCCTCGCGCAGGTCGGCGGCCGACGGCGGCTCGATCCGCGACCACGCGAGGTAGTGCAGCGGGCCGTCGTGGCGCAGGCGGATCTCGTCGTTGCGCTCGGTCGGCGCCCGGCCGCGCAGCGGCGCGTCGACCTCGAACGCGACCGGCGTCGATGCCGCGAACAGCGCGTCGGTGCCGAGCGGATCGAGCCAGATCTCCTGCCGCACCGCGCGGCGGCGGACCTCGCGCATGTTGAAGCTGTCGTCGTCGCGGCCGACGATGTGGCCGGCCGACAGGTAGCGACCCTCGCGGTTGCCGCCGAGGTTCTCGGTGTGGGTCCCGGTCTCGGGCGCGTTGCGGGTCCGGGTCCACTCGCCGCGCGCGTAGTGATCGAACGCGACGCCGCGCCAGTACAGGTACGGCGCGTTGCGGCCGCGCAGCTGCGGCTCCGACAGCTGCACCCGCATCACGATCGTGGGGTCGCCCTTGAGCTTGCCGTGGCCGCCCAGCTTCACCCCGTCGGAGAAGCCGACCATGTTGAGCCCGCCCTTGCCGCGGAAGAAGAAGCCGACGCCGATGCGCGGGATCGCCAGGAAGAACAGGATCGCGATCACGAAGAACCCGAGCGAGGTCAGCCCGGTCCCGAGCAGGAAGCGGCGATCGACGATGCGGCGCGACTCGAGGATGCGGCGGATCTCGACCCGCTGCGACGCCTTCGGATCGGCGTGCTTCAAGAGGAAGTTGTCTTCCATCTCGCGCCGCAGGTGGAACAGGATCAGCGCCCACGTCGACGTGACGACGAAGCCGAGGAAGCACACCGCGTACGACAGCTCGCCGTTCAGCACCGTGCCGGCCACGATCATCAGGAACGCGAGCAGGTACAGCTGCTGCCAGTCCTTGGCGGCCCGACGCGTCGACGCCCGCGCGACGGTGAGGATGATGAGGAACGTGCCGCCGTGGCCGAGGTAGTCGCCCGTGCCGAACGCCATCAGCCCGCTGTAGACGAAGCCGAGCCCGGCGACGACGGTGAAGACCCAGGTCCAGCGATCGGTCTGGAACCGCGGCGGCTCGAAGAACCACGACGCGCACAGCCCGACGACGCCGACCAGGGACACCAGCGGCGACACCGTGCCGCCGCCGATCATCGCCAGCAGCGCGAAGCCGACCGCGAGGTAGCTGGTGGTCTTGTGGGCGGCGGCGAAGCGCACGCGTCAGGCCTCCACCAGGTGATCGGCGGCGGGGCGGCCGGCGGCGGCGACGCCCGACGGCACCACCAGCATGCGATCGCACCGCGGATCGAGCGGCGGCACCGGCTCGCGATCGGTGACCGCGGGCAGGAGCGCCAGCGCGCGCAGGATCTTCGCGAGGTGGGTGCGGCCGCGGCCGAGCGGCACCTCGAGGCCGCGCGCGACCATCGCGACCGCCCAGCCGGCGTCGAGGTACGCCGCGGCGTGGCTCGCCGCCATCGACACCGCGCGCTCGAGGGCGTCGGCGATCGGCGCGTCCTCGCGCAGGCGCTCGCCCGCGGCCAGGGCCCGCGCCACCGCGGCCGGCACCGCATTGTCGACGACGATCGTCAGCTGGCGCTCGACCTCGTCGTGGACCTCGCGCACCACCATCCGCCCGGTCCGCGCGGTCGAGCGCCAGTGGATGTCGCGGCGGTCGTCGCCGTCGCGCCACTCGCGCAGGCCGAAGAACTCGCCGCGGCGACCGACCCGCTGGCTGGTGCCGCTGCCGATCGCGCGCGGCCGCGGCGTCGGCCGCACCACCGGATGCAAGCGCGGCAGCACGATGATCTCGCTCTCGTCGTCGGTGTCGCGCGACTTGCGAAACAGCGTGAACGGAAACCGGGTCGCGATGCGGAAGCCGTCGAACTGGTAGCGGCCGCGCCGCGAGAAGGTGTGGCGGTACGACGTGCGCTGGGTCCGGCCCGGCGGGATCTTCAGGAAGTAGCACTTCTTGTCGAGCGGCCGCCGATCGATCAGGTCCTCGATCTCGATCGAGTACGACGCCAGGCCGCGCTTCAGGTTCTCGACTGCGATCTCCATCAGGAACGGCTGGCCGGCGAACACCTCGGGCGCCGGTCGCCGGGTCACGCCGAGGCCGCGCATCGTCACCTCCGACAGCACCCCCGACGCGATGATGAACGACAGGAGCCACGCCAGGAGCAGGTAGAGCAGGTTGTTGCCGGTGTTGATCGCGGCGAGGCCGATCGCGATCGCGAGGAACACGAACCACCGACCTTCGCGCGTGAAGCGCAGGCGGCGCGGGGGCCGCAGGCGTCGCCGGATGCGCGACCACAGCGTCATGGCTACGTCGGCACGGGGACGCGCGCGACGATCTCGGTGATCGCGCGCTCGGCCTCGGTGCGGGCGCGGCCCAGCGAGTCGTGGGCGGTCGGCAGCGTGATGCGGTGCGCGAGCACGGGCACCGCGAGCGCCTTCCAGTCGTCGGGGACGCAGAAGTCGCGGCCGTCGGCGAAGGCGTGGGCCTGGGCCGCGCGGTACCACGCCAGCGCGCCGCGGGTCGACACGCCGACCGCGATGTGGGCGTTGCGGCGGCTCTCCTCGACGATGGTCAGGCCGTAGTCGACCAGCGCGTCGTCGACCCGGACGTGCTCGACCGCGTCTTGCGCGGCGGCGACGGTGACGTGATCGATCACCGGGTGCAGCGCGGCGATCGGGTCGGCGCCGCTGCGCTCGCGCAGGAGCTCGCGCTCGATCTTGCGATCGGGGTAGCCGAGCTGGATGCGCATGAGGAAGCGATCCATCTGCGACTCGGGCAAGGGGTAGGTGCCGAAGTGCTCGATCGGGTTCTGGGTCGCGAGGACGATGAACGGCGACGGCAGCGTGTAGGTGACGTCGTCGATCGACACCTGGCCCTCGCTCATCGCCTCGAGCAGCGCCGACTGGGTGCGCGGCGCGGTGCGGTTGATCTCGTCGGCGAGGACGACGTTGGCGAAGATCGGCCCGCGCCGCAGCTCGAAGCTCTTGCCGACGGTGTCGTAGATCGACACGCCGGTGATGTCGGACGGCAAGAGGTCGCTGGTGAACTGGATGCGGTGGAACGTGCCGCCGACCGACGCCGCCAGCGCCCGCGCCAGCGTGGTCTTGCCGACGCCGGGGATGTCCTCGATCAGCAGGTGGCCGCGCGCGAGCAGCGTAGTCACCGCCAGCCGGATCGCCGCGGGCTTGCCCCGCACGATCGTGCCGATCTGCGCCTCGAGGCGGCGGACCGCGGCCAGGAGCCCGACGGTCGCGGTATCGACGCTTTTCAGAGGAGTCTCGGCGGGGACCGGCGCGGCCATGAGGTCGCGCCAGTATAGCCGAACGCGTCGG
>JAYTAJ010000389.1:0-1786 GCA_043737575.1 Myxococcales bacterium
CCAGCTCGCCCACCGCGGCGCCGATCTGGTGATCGTCATGCTCGGCACCAACGAGGCGCAGTGGCTGTCGGGCAGCGATCGCTCGATGGCCGAGTACGAGCAGGTGTGGACCAAGCTGCTCGCGCCGATCCGCGCCGCGCGACCGAACGCGTCGTGCCTGGTGATGTCGCCGCTCGATCAGGCCGAGGTCAAGGACGACAGGCTGGTGGCGCGCCGTGGCGTGCCGCACATGATCGACACCCAGCGCAAGGTCGCCTTCGCGGCCGGCTGCGGGTTCTGGGACACGTTCACGTGGATGGGCGGCTCGGGCGCCGCGATCAAGTGGAACCGCCGCGGCCTCCTCGGCTCGGACTTCGCGCACCTGTCGCGCAAAGGCACCTCGTCCGTCGCGGATGGACTGGCGGATGCCCTGGTGGCCGGCTACAAGGCCTACAAGGGCCGTTGACGCCGATCCGCTTCATAGCCTTGCTCACGCTCGGCGCTGGCTGCAGCGGCTCGACCAGCGACGCCAACCCGCGGGCGCCGATCTCCGCCGAGGCCGCGCCGCCGACCGCGATCGCGTCGCTCACCGACGGCGGGCTCGACGACGCTGGGCCCGACGCCGCGACCACGCTGCCGGTCCTCGCGGTCCCCGACGGCGCCCTCGATCGGTTCTACGCCGCGCTCGATCGCGCCGCCGCCAAGCAGCCGGGCCGCGCCCTGGTGATGGTGTTCGGCGACTCCCACACCGCGGGCGACTACCTGACCGGGACGCTGCGGCGCGGCCTCGGCGCGCGGTTCGGCGACGCCGGCCGCGGCTTCGTCTTGCCCGGCAAGCCGGCGATCCGCCACTACTACCTGCGCGACGTCGCCTACGGCTCCGAGGGCAAGTGGCAGGCCGAGCTCGGCGGCAAGCGCGACAACCTCGAGCCGTTCGGCCTCGCGGGCGTGCGCAGCCACAGCGACAAGAAGAACGCGATCGCGTGGGTCGCGAGCTGTCGCGGCTGCCCGTCGGATCGGGTCGCGCGCTTCGACGTCTTCTACCTGCGGACCCGGACCTCGGGCGCGCTCGGCTATCAGCTCGACGACGGCGCGTGGGTGAAGACCGCGACCCGCTTGCCCGCGTCGGAGCCCGACACCCCGGTGCCCGCGGTGCTGTCGATCGCGGCGCCCGACGGCCGCCACAAGCTGGCGCTGCGCCCCGCGGGCGGGGGCCCGGTCGAGCTGTTCGGCGTCGCCCTCGAGCGCACCAGCCCGGGCGTGATCGTCGACGCCCTCGGCGTGGTCGGCCGCCGCGTCGGTCACCTGCGCAGCTGGGACTGGTCGGTGATCGGTCCCCAGGTCACGGCCCGCGCGCCGGCGCTGGTGGTGCTGCAGTACGGCACCAACGAGGCCGACGATCCGACGCTCGATCTCGGCGCGCTCGCCCAGTCTTACGACGAGCTGATCGGCAAGATCCGCGTCGCGGCGCCGGACGCGGCGATCTTGATCCTCGGCCCACCCGACATGGGCATGCGCGACGCCGGCAAGGCGTGCGACAAGCTGACCAGGCCCGCCGCCACCGCCGACGCCGGCGTGCCGTTCGAGTGTCAGTGGCGCACGCCCGGGATGCTGCCGCTGGTGATCGACGTCCAGCGTCAGGCCGCGGCGCGCAACCAGGTCGCGTTCTTCGACAGCTTCGCCGCCATGGGAGGCGGCAATCTCATGGACGTGCTGTTCCACTCCACGCCGCCCTTGGCGTACTCGGATCACGTGCACTTCACGCAGGCCGGGTACGAGCAGTGGGGCGGCCTGGTCCTCGCCGCGC